>JAAUPC010000288.1 GCA_012036325.1 Paracoccaceae bacterium | reverse complement strand
GGGGCGGAGGGGGCGGTGGCGCAGCTGCGGCCAGCGCCTCGCGCAAGGCGCTTCACCTCAAGTTCAGCCAAGGCCGCCAGCACGGGGTCGGGGCCAACCTCGACAGCGGCTGCGCTGTGTGCCGGTTCATCGGCAGTCTTACCAAAGATTGAGCGAAGGAACTTCACGTCTTTCTCTCCAGATCCTGTTGTGTGCTGCGCCGGTCCTTACTTTACGCCGGGCAGCGTGAATGATCCGACGGCTATGCCTTCTGCACGTTGAACGGCAAAACCGTAAGTTGCAACTTTGTTTGCCACTTCGCGCAGCAGTATTTCCCGCAAAGCGGTCTCTGTGCCAAGGGTTTCGCCGGTTGCAGCATAGGAGACCAGCACGTCACCCATCCGAAGGCCCCCATCGGCGGCGCTTTCGGGCACGCTTGCAACCACTGTGCGCACCGTTGTTCCGACTGATTCCATTTCGAACATCAGGCCGTTTTCCAGCTGAAGCCGCGCGACCACCGGCAGGCTGGCCATCTTGTTCACGATATTGCCGCCCGGTTTGTCCTCATACCCGAAGATCACGTTGACTTCGGACATCTGCGCCAGATCAACCCCGGCCGCCATCAGCGCCGGGATCGACGCGCCATCCTGAACCGGCGCGCCGTTCACTTCGACGATGCGCTGACCCGGCTGAATCCAGTCCGGCGACCAGGGCAAGCGCGCCATCACACGGGTCGGATCCTGCGGATCACCGACGAAGGGCAAGCGCACCGCATGCTGCTGCGCGAAGGCCTCGCCCGAGGGGGCCTGCGCGGCAGGCGTGCTGCCGGCAAAGACCATCGCCGGCGCGTCCTGCATCACACCGATGCGTTGCCACAGGTCCCCCGGAACCGCCATGATCCCGGCGAGAAGCAAGGCCCCTGCTGCGGCTGGCACCATGACGGCGCTCAACAAGGCGCGTTGCGGGCGCATAGCTTGCGGAAGCGGGGCCGTCTTAACCCGAACCGAGGCGCTTTCTTCCATCGGTGGCCGTGACACGACCTTTGCCGCGACCGGCACAGCAACATTGTCCGTCCCACGCAGCATGGCCTGCCATTCTGCAACCGACTGCAGCCGGTCCTTCGGGAAGATCGACATGGCCTTGTCGATGGCAGCAAGGAACGCCGTCGGATAGCCCTTCACCCGGCCAACGAGTGGCGGTTGGGGTCCCCCTCACGGTTTGCAATCGCCGACAGCCGTTCTTGCGACGTGCGCGGCGCCTCGCCCGAGATCATGTGGCAGAAGGTGGCCGCCAGCGCATAAAGGTCGCTGCAAGGCGCCTGCTTGCTGCCGCTGATATAGAATTCCTGCGGTGAATAGCCGTCTTTGACCACCCGCAGCCCGGACAAAGCGCGGCTCTTGCGCGTCACATCCTTGCGCGCTGCGCCAAAGTCGATCAGCACAGGCTCACCCGTGGCGCGATCCAGAAGGATGTTGTCAGGCGAGATGTCGCGGTGCAAGAACCCTTGCGCATGCACATAGCCGAGCGCGTCCAGCATCTTGGTCAGCGCGACGGTGATTTCTTCAGGGGTCAAACGTGGGGCGGTGCCTTCGACCGTCTCCAAGAGATCAGGCCCGTCGACAAGGTCCATCGCCATGTAGGCGGTTTCGTTGTCCTGAAACACCTGGTGGACCTTCACGATATTCGGATGGTTCAGCTTTGACAGGTTCAGCGCTTCTTGCATGAACAAAGCGACGATCGACCGGAATTCCTCCTGCCGTTGGCGCGACCGGGCGGTCACCAGGTTTTCCGTGCGGCGGCAGAAGGCGCTCGGGAAGCATTCCTTGATCACGACGCGGCGTTGCAACGAATCCTGCGCGATGTAAGTGATCCCGAAGCCACCTGCGTTCAGGAACGACAGAATCTCGAATTGACCGAATAAGAGCTTTGTCCCAGCCTTTAGTTCGTCGGCAAAGCTTTCGACCCCGATCTCTTCCATCTTGTGTGCAGCGGACGCCATTGTTCTTCCTGTCTCCGCACCAGACCCCTGCCCCCAGGGAATGCGGCTAGGTCATAGGTTTACACTTTGACTTGGGCCAAATCGTGTTGCCGCTTGGTTCCAATTCCGCCACATTCTTGCGGCGCGCCCCCAGAGCGCTGACATCTTGTTAACACCTGCAAAAATCAGCATTTCTGCCGTTAACGCGGCATGGCCTGAAAAACCGGGCATTTGCAGACGCTTGGGCAAATGCTTGGTTAACCGGCCAACGCCCAGCTTTTGCCACATCCCGGGCGTTTGGCGGCACGACTCAGGCTGTCAAAAGTAACGCTTCGCCGCCGCCAGGGCGTACCGATTCTCTCTGGCGGCGCAGGTTGCTGACCGCGCTCTTGGCCACAATCCCACCCCCCGGTCTTGCCCTTTCTTCCCCGGCGTGACACGACCATCCAATGCTGGAGATCTTCGTAAAAACGCTGCCGTTTTTTGCCGTCATCGGGTTGGGCTACCTGTCCGGTCGCGCTCGGTTCTTTTCGGCCGAGGCGACAGCCTACCTGACCCGCTTTGTCTTCTACTTCGCGCTGTCGGCCATGCTATTCGGCTTTGCTGCCAATCTGGACGTGGCTCAGATCTTCAACTGGCCCTTCGTCTTTGCCTACCTTCTGGGCACCAGCGCGATCTGGCTTGTGGTCGCGGCGGTTGCCGTCTTGCGCGGGGCCGCAAAGGAAGAAGCGGTGTTCGAGGCGCATACCGGCGTAATCGGCAACGTGGGCTTCCTTGGCATCCCGATGCTGGCCCTCCTGCTTGGGCAGGAAGCTGTGGGGCCGGTGCTTCTTGTGCTGGCGGTCGACCTCATCGTGTTCTCATCGATCCTGACCATGGTCATCACCGGGCTACGTGCCGGGCGGGTCAGCCTCGGGACGTTCCACATACTGGCCGTCGGGCTGGCAAAGAACCCGATGATCGTCTCGGTCGTCTTGGGCATCCTCTGGGGGGCGACCGGACTTGCCCTGCCAGTCCCGGTGAATGAGTTCCTCACCCTTCTTGGCGCGGCCGCCACGCCTTGTGCGCTGTTTGCCATCGGCGCGTCACTTACGGGCCGCAGTGCCGAACGGGTGCAGGTGGCGGCCTGGCTTTCCTTCTCAAAGCTGGTGATGCACCCCATTGCCGTGGCAGCGTCCTGCTGGTTGTTCGGGGTGACGGGCTTTGCCGCTGGCGTGATGATCGCCGCCTCTGCCCTGCCGGTGGCAGGCAATGTCTTCATCCTCGCGCAGCACTATGGTGTTGCGCCGCAACGAGTTTCAACGGCGATCCTTTTGTCGACAGCAGCTTCGGTGCTGACGGTGACCGGGGTGATCGCGCTGATCAGCTAGGGGCTTGCCATGAAAACCATCTCAGAAAATCGGGCTTTCGGGGGCGTGCAGGGCGTCTATACCCATGCCTCCACGGCTTGTGCCTGCGACATGACCTTTGGCCTGTTCCTGCCCGCACAGGCGGAAGAGGGGCCGGTGCCCTGTTGTGGTTCCTGTCCGGCCTGACCTGCACGCATGAAAACGCAATGGTCAAAGCCGGCGCCCAACGCTGGGCGGCCGAGGCAGGGATTGCGCTGGTCTTCCCCGACACCTCTCCCCGGGGCGAAGGGGTGGCGAATGACCCTGACTTTGCCCTGGGTCAGGGCGCGGGCTTCTACGTGAACGCCACGCAAAAGCCCTGGGCCCCGCATTACCGGATGTGGGACTATGTGACGGACGAACTGCCGCGCCTTCTCTTCAACGCCTTTCCGCTGGCCGAAGATGTGCAAGGAATTACCGGCCATTCCATGGGCGGCCACGGTGCCCTGACCATCGCGATGAGCTTTCCCGGACGGTTCCGATCCGTGTCTGCCTTCGCCCCGATCTGCAACCCTGTGGCGAGCGACTGGGGCCGTGTGCAATTCTCCGCCTATCTTGGCGCGGATGAATCGACGTGGTTTTCACATGATGCCACACTTCTGACAAAGAAACGCGGCTTTGACGGGCCAATGTTGATCGATCAGGGAACGGCAGACCAATTCTTGGACAAGCTGCGCCCTGAGGCCCTGGCCGAAGCGATGGCCGTGACGCGTCAGGGGGGAACATTCCGGATGCAGAAGGGCTATGATCATAGTTACTTTTTGTCTCAACCTTCATGGAAGACCATGTCGCGTTCCATGCCGCGGCTTTCGTGGGCTAACCCCCGCGCAACCGTTCTTGCGGCGCTGCTGGCCCTAATGCCTGCGGCCCCGGTGCTGGCGAATGCGACAGATGTGATCCTGGAAGGCAGCTCGTCGTCGAAGCCAAGCGCTTCGTCCATGACAATCGCGAAAGAGGTTGTCGCCATCATGAACACGGCCCGGGCCAAGGCTGGGTGCGGGCCCCTCAAGATCAACTCCAAGCTGATGGCGGCGGCGAAGACGCATGCGACCAACATGGCCGAGAAGGACTTTTTCGGTCACGCCAACCGCGACGGCAGCAAATTCTCCAAGCGCGTGAAAAAGCAGGGCTACAAGTACCGCATGGTGGCCGAGAATATCGCCGCCGGGCAGAAGTCAGCGCGTGAGGCCGCCCTGTCCTGGCTGAACAGCGCGGGCCACCGCAAGAACATCCTGAACTGCAAGCTCAAGGATACCGGCGTGGCCGTGGCCTATCAGGCGGACGACCGGCCGATTGATGGCAACAGCAAGCCCTATCACTACTATTGGGTGCAGGTCTTCGCCTCTCCATGACCCGCCTATGACCCGGCGGATCTTCATTGACGCGGACGCCTGCCCGGTGAAGGCCGAGGCGGAGCGGGTCGCCACACGGCATGGCATCCGCATGGTGCTGGTGTCAAACGGTGGCATCAGGCCGTCACAGAACCCGTTGGTCGAAAGCGTGTTCGTGGCG
>JAAUPC010000287.1 GCA_012036325.1 Paracoccaceae bacterium | reverse complement strand
GTTGCCCGCCCGCGTTCCTGCGCCACCCGGATCGCCACCGCACCAGCCACCCCAAGCGGCACCATGTAGAGAAGGCCCCCTACCGACAATCGCCACCTGATTTCCCGCCAACGCCACCGCGCCAAAGGTGCCGATCATCAGCGTGGCCACCGCCATCGCCCCCGTCTCGGCCACATACATCAGCCCCAAGGGTGCCCCTTCCCGCGCGACCGACGCAATCTCGGCCCCGCTGATCCCTGCCCGCAACCGCAGCCGCCGAGTTGATCGCGCCCGCCGCCAGAACGCCCATGCCGTGACCAGCGCCAACCCCTCCGCCGCAAGCGAGGCGATGCCAGCCCCGGTCAGCCCCAGCGTCGGCAAGGGCCCGATCCCCCAGATCAGCGCGTAGTTGAGCGGGATGTTGATGAACACCGCCAGAAAAGCAAAACCCGTACCCAGCCAAGGCCGATCCACCGCCTCGAACGTGGCCTTGAACACGGTCAGGACCGAAAACGGCAGCATCATCAGCGAAATCGTCACCCAATAGGGGAACATGATCGCCAACACTTCGGGCGGCTGGCCCAGCAGCGGCAAGAGCGGCCAGAGCGCCAGCATAAGCGCCGCGCCTGCCGCCCCCACCAACGCCCCCAGCACCAGCCCGTTGCGCAACAGGCCCGGGATCCGTCGGCTTTGCCCGGCCCCATGTGCCGCCCCCACCCGGACCGACATGGCCGATAATAACCCATAGATCGCTGCGAACAGGATCACCGCCACCGCATTGGTTATCCCCACCGCCGCCAAAGGCAGTGGCCCCAACGGGGCCAACATCACCGAATCCGTGACGCCCAGCAGCGTCGAGGCCCCCAAGCCCCGCCACCAATCGGCACCGCCAGCCGCAAAAGACCGCGCACCTCAGCCAGGGTCTGTTGCAGCTGCACTTGCGGCCTCCCATCATTTCACATACGCTTCGTATGTGAAATAGAGGCACACCCCCGCCATGTCAACCGAACCCGATCTGCCAACCCTCACGCCCCGCCTTGTCAGCACGCAGGCGACCATGGACCGGCTGATCAGCGCCGCGCACCATGCCTTTGCGACCGAAGGCTTTGCCGCCACCTCGCTGGACCGGCTGGCCGAAACCGCCATGGTCACGCGCGGTGCCCTCCACCATCACTTCACCAACAAGGCCGGGCTGTTCGAGGCCGTCCTGCGCCGGATCGACGCCGAAATCACGGTGGAACTGCAAGAGGTCTGGCTTGCCACTGCCGACCCCTGGGACGGCATGCGCTCTTGCATACACCTTTACCTTGACGCCGTCCTGCGCCCGGATCGCAAGCGCATCCTTCTGCAGGATGCCCCGGCCGTGCTGGGGGTCCGCGCCTTTGATATCCTGGCTGAATCCGGCTTTGATGAGCTTGTCGCCGACCTGCAGGCCTTGGCCGAGGCCAATCGGATCACGCCCAAGGACGCCGAAGCGCTGGCCCATCTTCTGAATGGCGCCATTGCCAGCCTGGCCCTTTGGGTGGCCGAAAGTGACGATGAAAACCGCCACGCCCGCGCCCATACCACGCTGGCCGCCCTTCTGGACGGGCTGACGGTTTAGCGCCCGCCCCCCTCAGCGTTTGCCGAAGAGCGACCCAAGAATGCCACGGACCAACGCTTTCCCCGTCGGGCCGGCAAGCTGACGGACCATGCTTTTGGCTAGGACCGTGCCAATCGAATCCGACCGGCTGGCGCGGCTCTTTGGCTTTTCAGCCTCATAGCCATTGCCGTCATAGCGGCGCGCACGCTCAAACTCACGCTTTTCTTCGACCGCGCGCTCTTCCTCGGCCGCGGCCTCGCGGGCGGCGGCGGCGGCTTTCGCTTGCAGCTTTTCATAGGCGCTGTCCCGGTCAAGCACGGTGTCGTACTTTCCCCGCACTGGCGATCCGGCCATCACCGCGGTCCGCGTCGCCTCATCCAAAGGCCCCAACTGGCTGGAGGGCGGACGGATCAGCGTGCGTTCGGCGATGCCGGGAATGCCCTTTGCTTCCAGGAGCGAGGTCACCGCCTCACCCGTTCCCACGTCGCGGATCGCCTCGTCAATCCGGAAGCGCGGGTTCGGGCGGTAGGTCTCGGCGGCCTTGGCCAGATCCTTCTGGTCCTTCGCCGTGAACGCCCGCAGCGCGTGCTGCACCCGGTTGCCCAACTGGCCCAAAATGTCCTCGGGCACATCCGCCGGGTTCTGGGTGATGAAATAGACCCCCACGCCCTTGGACCGGATCAACCGCGCCACTTGCTCCACCTTCGACACCAGCGCCTTCGGCGCATCGTCAAACAGAAGATGTGCCTCGTCAAAGAAGAAGACCAGCTTCGGCTTGTCCGGATCGCCCACCTCGGGCAGCATCTCGAACAGCTCTGACAGAAGCCACAGCAGGAACGTTGCATATAGCCGGGGGGAGTTCATCAGCTTGTCCGCCGCCAGAATGCTGATCCGCCCCAGCCCTTCGCTGTCCACGGTCATCAGATCGGCCAGATCGAGGGCCGGTTCGCCAAAAAGGCTCGCCCCACCCTGGTTTTCCAGAACCAGTAGGCGGCGCTGGATCGCACCGACAGATTCCTTCGACACCAGCCCATAGCGGGCTGACATTTCCTCGGCATGGTCAGCGACAAAGGTCAGCAGCGCCTGCAGGTCCTTCAGGTCCAGAAGCGGCAACTCTTCCTCATCCGACAGGCGGAAAGCGACGTTCAGCACCCCTTCCTGCGCCTCGGACAATTCCAGAAGGCGCGACAGTAGAAGCGGCCCCATCTCGGCCACCGTGGCGCGGACCGGATGGCCCTTCTCGCCGAAAAGGTCCCAGAAGATCACCGGAAAGGCGCGGTACTGCAGGTCCAGCCCGATGGTCTGGCTGCGCTTCATGAAGGCCTCATGCAGCTTGTGCGTGGCCGACCCTGCCCCCGCGATGCCTGAGAGGTCTCCCTTCACGTCCGACAGGAACACCGGCACCCCGGCGGCCGAGAACCCCTCCGCCAGGATCTGCAGCGTCACCGTTTTGCCGGTCCCGGTCGCCCCGGCAATCAGCCCGTGCCGGTTGCCGTATTTCAACAGAAGGCTCTGCGGCAGGCCATAGCCCTCGCCCCCGCCGCCGATGAAAATGCTGTCCGCTGCCACGCCCTGATCCGCCATACGTCACCTTGCACCCTGCGGACGGTGCACAACGGCACCCGCCCAGATTACCTCGTGCGGCCAAAATACATTTTTAACCCCTTTCTGCCAGTCTGATCCTGCCAGATCGGGCCTGCGGTCCGCTCTGGCGGTGACTTCCTCCCTGTTGACTGGCCGCGCCCCTGAAAAGGCGCGGTTTTTTTTGGATCGGGTCGCGCCGTATGGCGGCCTCAGGCCCTGCCATGGGCCTGTAACGTCCACGCGCAAAACCGTGCAGAATCCCGTTGACGGGCCTGACAATCCGCAATAGCGTCCCCCTCATGAAGTCGGCCAGTCCGACAGGGAGCATAAAAAAATTCGTCAAAGGGCCGGTGCTTCCGGCCCTTTTTCAGTTATTGGCGCACCCCTTTCCCAAGTCCGGGGTCACAGAAGCGGGAGTGCAGGCAGAAGGTCGCCACGGTCACACTTTCAGACCTGACTTCCGCCCCAAGGGCATGCTAAGCACCCGCGAAACACTGACCGACCGAAGGAATTGCCCCAGATGGCCAAGACCAAAACCACCGTGCTTGCGCTGATGATTGCCCCGCTCTTCGCTTTCTCAGGCGGGTCGCTCTTGGCCCAGACGACCGAAGCGCCTGCCGAAGCCCCCGCCGAAGGCGGGGCCCCTGCCGTCGCCGCAGACGGCGCTTCGGCTGACGGGCTGTCGATGGGCACCGAAGTGGCCAGCGGCAGTGGCGTTGGGGATACCTATGTCGCCGGCACCTTTGAGGCTTGGGAACAGCGCTGCGTGCGCACCGAATCCGGGATCGACCCCTGTCAGCTTTACACCCTTCTGAAGGACGGCGACGGCAACTCGGTGGCCGAATTCACGATGTTCAGCCTGCCCGCAGGATCAGAAGGCCCCGCCGTCGCTGGTGCGACCTTTATCGCGCCTTTGGAAACCCTGCTGACTGCCGGCATGACGCTGCAGATCGACGGTGGCGCGCCCAAGGCCTATCCCTTCACCTTCTGCACCCAAATCGGCTGCGTCTCGCGCCTTGGCTTCACGGCTGAGGAAGTGGATCAGATGAAAAAGGGCGCAACCGCGACCATCGTGATCGTCCCCTTCGTCGCCCCGGATGAACGGGTCACTTTGCCGGTGTCGCTGAAGGGCTTCACCGCCGGGCTTGCTGCCGTTGACGCCTCAAACGCCGCTGCGGATGCTGCTGCAGCGGCTGCGGCCCCAGCTGCCAACGAGTAACCACCCCTGCAGTCAAAGAATGGGCCGGTCCGTTGGGACCGGCCTTTTTGCGTCAGGCACTGCGGAAGGCCAGCACCGCATTCAACCCGCCAAAGGCAAAGGCATTGGACAGGACCGCCCCCACCCGCGCTTTCCGGGCCAGGTTCGGCACCACGTCCAGCGGGCAGTCAGGATCGCCTGCCTGATGGCCGATGGTCGGCGGCAACACCCCTTGGGTCAGCGCCAGAAGACAGGCCAGCGCCTCCAGCGCGCCGGTGGCCCCGATGGCATGGCCATGCATCGCCTTGGTTGACGAAACGGGTGGCGGCGCAGTTCCGAAAACCTGGCCGATCGCCGCCGCCTCACTGCGGTCATTGGCCAGCGTGCCCGTGCCATGCGCGTTGATGTAACCCACCTCGCCCACAGCCATCCCGGCATCCGCCAGCGCCGCCCCGCATCGCCCGCGCGGCCCCGTCCGGGTCGCAGGCGCCGACCGATGTCCCCTGCATCCGCCGTCCATTCCGAACCCAGCCACTT
>JAAUPC010000286.1 GCA_012036325.1 Paracoccaceae bacterium | reverse complement strand
GGCGCCATCATCATCGGCGGTTTCGCGGCTGGTTCGCCTCCAGCGTGATGAAATCCAACACCGGCATTCTGGTGAATATCCTGCTGGGGATCGTGGGGTCCATCGTCGCCAGCTTTCTGCTTCGGTCTGGTCGGCGTCAGCTTCTCGGGCATCAAGGAGTTCAGCGAAGACGTGCTGAAAGCTGTCCTTCGAGACATCGGCCTGACCGAAGGCCGGCCGTTCGACAAGGCCCTGGCCGACCGCGCCGAGCAGGAACTCAAGCGCCAGTACATCAGCCGCAGCTACTACGCGGCCGAGGTCGTGACCACCGTGACGCCGCAGGAGACGATACAGCAGGGAGGACCTGCATCGATGCGTTACTATCTCTGGGAGATGCGCCCATACTTCCGGCAAGTGGCGGGGCAGCTCGTGCTGGGTTCCATTACCGGTTTCATCATGAACACCGCCGTGGTGCTGCCGGCGGTCCTGCTGGGCCAGGCGATCGACGCGGCGCTGGACCAGATCGCCCGCGGCGCGGCCGTATTTTTCGATACATTCGGTCCGGCCGGGCAGCAAAAGGACCGTACCCTTCTGCCCCGCCTTCCACCAGGCGACGCGGATGCGCATCGCCCCGGGCTTCAGCCAGCGGCAGACCGCGCCCGGAGGCGCATCGGCAAGATCCGCGTGGAAGGGCGCGTCACTCACCCCAGGACCGAGCCGAGTTTCATCGCCAGCCCCATATTGCCATCAACCGCAAGCTTGCCGGTCATGAAGGCCGAGGCGGGGTTCATCTCACCGTCCAGAATCGCGCGGAAGACGTCGGCATTGGCGGTCAGGGTCACGTCAGCCTCATCATCACCGGCGCGCACCCCGGCGTGGTCCAGCATGATGGCGCCTTCGCCTTCGATGACGAACTTCGCCACCCCATCAAAACCGCCCGAAAGTTTGGCAGTCAGCGCCTTCACGGCATGGTCGATCATCTCGGTCATCAGTCTCTCCTTCGTGACGCTGCGGGCTCTGGCATTTCTGCGGGGATCGTCTACCTTAGGGATATGAGCGCGCGGGCCCGACTTCTCAACTATATCGTTGCGGCAGTTTTGCCGCTTTTCCTGACTTGCACCATGGTCATGGCGCTGGACCAGGAAAAACTTGACGGGCTTTTCACCCGGTTGCAGTCAGCCGGCGAAGAAGAGGCCGGGCGGATCGAGACGGAAATCTGGATCGAATGGTCGAAATCCGGCTCTCCGGCGCTGGACCTTCTGTTGCAGCGCGGGCGTGATGCGATGGCTGTCGGGGAATTTGGCGTGGCGGTCGAACATTTCACCGCGATCATCGATCAGGACCCGTCCTTTGCCGAAGCCTGGAATGCCCGCGCCACCGCCTATTACAATTCCGGCGATTATGGGCCGTCGGTCGCCGACATCGCCCAGGTGCTGGCGCTGAACCCCAAGCATTTCGGGGCACTGACTGGCTTCGCCTCGATCCTTGAGGAAACCGGCAAGACCGAGCAGGCTTTGGAAGTCTACAAGGCGGCGCTGGCGATCCATCCGCATCTTGAGGGCGTGATCGACGCCGTCTCACGCCTTGAAACCCAGGCCGAGGGCCAGGAGCTCTAAGTCATGGACGCCACCCGGCGGGTGACGGCGGTCCTTGGGCCGACGAATACCGGCAAGACCCACCATGCGATTGAACGGATGCTGGCGCACCGCACCGGCGTCATCGGCCTGCCGCTGCGGCTGCTTGCGCGCGAGGTCTATGACCGGATCGTCGCCAAGGTCGGCCCCTCGATCGTGGCGCTGGTCACGGGGGAAGAGCGGATCGTGCCGGAACGCACGCAATACTGGGTCTGCACGGTCGAGGCGATGCCCTTGGAGATCGGGGCCGATTTCGTCGCCGTGGATGAAATCCAGCTTTGCGCCGATGCCGACCGTGGGCATGTCTTCACCGACCGGCTTTTGCGCGCGCGCGGGCTGCATGAGACGCTGTTTCTGGGGTCCGACACGATGCGGGGGGCGATTGCGGGGCTGGTGCCGCATGTGACCTTCGTCAAGCGCGAGAGATTCTCGACCCTGACCTATTCAGGTTCGAAAAAGATAAGCCGGATGCCCCCACGCAGCGCAATTGTGGGGTTTTCGGTTGAAAATGTATATGCCATCGCCGAACTGATCCGCCGCCAGAAGGGCGGTTGCGCGGTGGTGATGGGGGCGCTTTCGCCCCGAACGCGCAATGCGCAGGTCGCGCTCTACCAGAATGGCGATGTGGATTATCTGGTGGCCACCGATGCCATCGGCATGGGCCTGAACCTGGATATCAAGCACGCGGCATTCTCCGCCACCGCCAAGTTTGACGGCCGCCGGATGCGCCACCTTTACCCGCAGGAACTGGCCCAGATCGCCGGGCGCGCCGGGCGGCATACCGAAGACGGCACCTTTGGCGTCACCGGCGAGGCGCGGCCTTTTGACGAAGACCTGGTCGAGGCCATCGAAAATCACCGCTTTGCCCCGGTCAAGAAACTCCATTGGCGCAATGAGCAGATGGATTTCGGCAGCGCCGACCGGCTGATCCGCAGCCTCGAATACCCCACTTCGAACGACTGGCTGACCCGCGCCCGCGACGCGGACGATGTGCTGGCGCTGAAAGCCCTTTCGGCCCTGCCCGAAGTGAAGGACCGTCTGACCGATGCCAAGCGCGTGCAACTGTTGTGGGATGTCTGCCGGATCCCCGACTTTCGGTCCACCGGCGGGGCAGAGCACACCACGCTTCTGACCCGGATCTTCGAGTTTCTCGTCGGTCGTGGCCTCGGCGGCGGGCGCATCCCCGCCGATTGGCTGGCCACCGCCATCAAGCGGATCGACAAGACCGAAGGCGATATCGACACATTATCGCGCAGATTGGCCTATATCCGCACCTGGACCTACGTCACCCAGCGGAAAAACTGGGTTGAAGACGAAAGCCATTGGCGCGATGAGACGCGCGCTGTAGAAGACCGCCTGTCAGACGCGCTGCATGCGGCATTGACGCAACGATTTGTCGACCGGCGGACGAGCGTCCTCCTTCGCCGGTTGAAGCAGAAGGAGGCTCTGGTGGCCGAAGTGAACGACAAGGGCGAAGTGACGGTTGAGGGCGAATTCGCTGGCCGGCTGGAGGGGTTCCGCTTCAAGCAGGACGCATCCGCCACGCCCGATGCCGCCCGCACGCTGGCGCAAGCCGCCATTCAGGCGCTGAAGCCCGAATTCCACCTGCGCGCCGACCGCTTCTATAATGCGCCGGACACCGAGCTTGATTTCACCGAACAGGGCGGCCTGATGTGGGGCACCTCGGCCATCGGCAAGCTGGTCAAGGGGGCTGAGGCCGCCAAGCCGGGCGTTGAGGCGTTTGTTGATGAAGAGGCCGGGCCGGAGGTGGTGGAAAAGGTCCGCCGCCGCTTGCAGCACTTCATTGACCGGAAGGTTGCCGCCCAGTTCGAACCCCTGCTGGCCATGGCCCGGGATGAAGGCCTGACCGGCCTTGCCCGCGGCTTTGCCTTCCGCCTGTCGGAAGCGATGGGCGTTCTGCCGCGCGACGCAGTCGCCAATGAGGTGAAAGAGCTGGATCAGGACGCCCGGGGCGCCCTGCGCAAGCATGGCGTGCGCTTTGGCCAGTTCACCGTGTTCCTGCCCGCGCTTTTGAAGCCCGCGCCAACCCGGCTGCGGCTGGTGCTTTGGTCGCTCTGGAACGGGTTGCAGGAATTTCCCGAAAGCCCGCCGCCCGGCCTCGTCACCATCCCCAACATGGCCGAAGTGCCAAAGCAGCACTACACGCTGGCGGGCTATCACCCCGCTGGCACGCGTGCGATCCGCATCGACATGCTGGAGCGTCTGGCCGATATCCTGCGGCAAAAGGACAGCCGCGCCGGGTTTGAGGCGACGCCGGACATGCTGTCGATCACCGGCATGACGCTCGACCAGTTCGCCGATCTGATGGCTGGCCTTGGCTACAAGGGCGAGAAGGCCGAACGCGTCAAGGCCAAAGCGGTTGAGGCCCCGAAAGCCCCCGAAATCTCGGCCGAGGCGGCAGCGGCGATTGCCGCAGGTCAGCCGATCCCCGAGGAAGTGTCGATCCTGGCCCCGCCGCCCGAGCCTGAGGGCGACCCCGCCCCTGAAGCCGCGCCCGAGATGGAGGCCTTCTACACCTTCACCTGGGCCCCGAAGCCCCGCTTCCAGCGCCCCGAACGCAGCGCCCGCCCCGAACGCAAGCCCCAAGCCGAGGGTGAGGCCCGCGCGCCCCGTCCACAAGGTGACCGTCCACAAGGCGACCGTCCACAGGGTGAGCGTCCCCAGGGTGAGCGTCCGAAAGGCGACCGCCCGCGTGGCGACCGTCCGAAAGATGGCCAGCGTCCTGACCGGAAGTCTGGCCAGAAGGACGACCGCAAGGGCGATTTCAAAGGCGGCAAGCCGCAGCGCGACGACCGTCAGAAGGCCTACGAGGCCCGCCCCCCCCGCGCCGAAAAGCCGATTGACCCCGACAATCCCTTCGCCGCCCTTCTGGCGCTGAAGGGCAAGGTCTAAGGCTTGGCCGGGCCTTCGGGCAAAGCGAACCCTTCCGCCCCGCCGGGCCTGCGGCTGGACAAATGGCTTTGGCAGGCGCGCTTCTTCAAGACGCGCGCCATTGCTGCTGACCTGATCGAGGCGGGCGCTGTCCGGGTGAACGGCACCCGCGTCAGCCGCCCCCTGCAGTGATACCGGCGGGGATTTCGAGGCCTGGAAGCCCATCATGAAGAAGGAAGCTGCCGCTGCTGGCGTGGGTTCACGCGGATTGGCCGCCCTCGCCGGGTCGTTCTATTCCAAGGGCACCATCGCGGCAGACCGCAACCAGAAAAGCTTCAAGTACAGTCTGGAAAAGTTCCTGTCCGTCCGGGGTGCCGAT
>JAAUPC010000285.1 GCA_012036325.1 Paracoccaceae bacterium | reverse complement strand
CATCGCCCGCGCCCCGGCCAGAAACTGGTCAAACGCCTCAGGTCCGACGGCGATCATCAACGAAAGGCCAATCGGCCCCCACATCGAATAGCGCCCGCCGACCCAGTCTTCGAACCCGAAAACGCGTGCGGGATCAATGCCATAGGCGGCGGTCTTGTCTTGTGCCGTGCTGACGGCGGCGAATTGGGCGGCGGGGTTCGCCACCTTGGCCGACATCCAGCTTTTGGCAGTATCGGCGTTGGTCATAGTCTCGATCGTAGTGAAGGTCTTGGAGGCGACGATCACCAATGTCGTCGTCGGATCAAGGCCTTGCAGCGTGTCGTGAATATGCGCACCATCGACGTTGGACACGAAATGCACCTGCGGCCCGTCATGAAACGGGGCCAGCGCCAGTGTCGCCATCGCCGGCCCAAGGTCTGACCCGCCAATGCCGATGTTCACTACATCGGTGATCTTTCCGCCCTGGCCCTGATAGGCCCCCGACCGCACGTCCCGCGCGAAAGCGGCGCAAAGGGCGCGGATGCGGCGTACCTCGGGCAGGACATCCTTGCCATCGACCTTTATCACCGCAGCCTCGCCCGCGCGCAGCGCCACATGCAGGACGGCGCGGCCTTCGGTCAGGTTGATCTTGTCGCCGCGAAACATCGCCGCACGCTTTTCGGCCAGGCCAGAGGCTTCGGCCAAGGCCACCAGCGCCGCCCGGGTGGCAGTGTCGATATTGGTCTTGGCATAATCGAACAGCATGCCGTCGGCAGTGACCGAGAAATCTGCAGCACGGGTTTCGTCAAATAGATCAAGAATATGGCGGCCTTCGTTCATCTGGTGAAGGCGGTGAAGATCGGCCCATTTGTCCATGGTCATTCTGCCCAATGCACGGTTGCGTTGTCGAGGACGGCCCGCACCGGGGCCTCTTTCGGGGTCAGGGTCAAAGCCCGCTCAAGCGCCGCGCGCTTTTCCGGCCCGGTGATCAGGATATGGATGTTGAAGGCCGCCTGCAGGACCGGGGCGGTCAGGGTGATGCGCGGTTCACCCGCCGCTTCGGCGCGCAGGGCCATCAGGATCGGCGCCTGGGGAGAGAGGGCTTCCTCCAGACGGTCGGCGCCAGGAAAGAGGCTGGCAGTGTGCATGTCAGCCCCCATCCCAAGGAGAAGGACCGAGATTGGCAGAAGCGGGCGGATGCCGTCAGACAGGGCCTCCAGCATGTCCTCGGGTTGGGCGGCGGGGGCGTAAAGCGGGACCAGCCGCGCCTGCGCCGCCCGACCCCGGATCAGGCACTGGCGGATAAGGCGGGTGTTGGACCGGTCACTGTCTTCGGGCACCCAGCGTTCGTCGTTCAGGACCACGGCGACATTGGCCCAGTCAAGGTCAACCCCTGAGAGCGTATCGAAAATCGGGCCCGGGGTGGTGCCACCCGGCACGGACAAGGTGGCCTTGCCATCCCGCCGCAAAAACTCACCCAGCTGACCGGCGATCTTGTCGGCGAGCGACAGCATCATCATCTCGCGGTCGGGGTAGGTTTGCAGGTTCATTCCTTGATCTCCCGCCAGCGCCGTCCGTCGCGGTGCATCAGCATCAACGCGTCTTCCGGGCCGGAGGATCCGGGGTCATAGGTCTGTGGCTTGTCGCCCCGCGCTTCCCAGCCCTCGATGATCGGGTCCGTCCAGGCCCAGGCGGCCTCAACCTCATCGCCGCGCATGAAAAGGGTCTGGTTGCCACGGATCACGTCCATGATCAGGCGCTCATAGGCGTCTGGCGTCTCTTCCGCCTCATCCCCCAGAACAGCGGCGAAGGACATGTCCAGTGGCACCTGCATCAAGCGCATGCCGCCTGGGCCCGGTTCCTTGATCATCACCATCAGGTTCATGCCTTCGTTCGGCTGGAGCCGGATCACCAGCACATTCTCATGCCAGCCTTTGGCATCATCAAAGATCGCATGCGGCGGCTGCTTGAAGGTGATTGCGATTTCACTCGCTCGCGCCCGCAAGCGTTTTCCGGTGCGCAGGTAGAACGGCACCCCCTGCCAGCGCCAGTTCGAGACATTCACCTTCAGCGCGATATAGCTTTCGGTCTTTGATGCCGCATTTTCCGAATGCGCCACATAGCCCTTTTCGCCCCCACCCGCACCATACTGGCCACGAACAATATCCTCGGGCTGCACCGGTTTCAGCGCGCGGATCACCTTAAGCTTTTCATCCCGCACGGCGTCGGGTCAGTGATAAGGCGGCTCCATCGCGATAAGGCAGAGAAGCTGCATCATGTGGTTCTGCACCATGTCCCGCATGGCACCCGACTTGTCGTAATAGGCCCCGCGCCCGTTCACGCCCACGGTTTCGGCCACCGTGATCTGGACGTGGTCGACGTATTCGGCCTTCCACAAGGGTTCAAACAGGATATTGGCAAAGCGGACCGCCATCAGGTTCTGGACGGTTTCCTTGCCGAGGTAATGGTCGATCCGGTAGATCTGCGCTTCGGTGAAATGCTGCGCCAAGGCCGCGTTCAGCGCGCGGGCGCTGGCAAGGTCACGCCCGAACGGCTTTTCCACGACGATCCGGCTTTGGGCATCGGCAATGCCGTGGTCATGCAGTCGGCTGGCAATGTCGCCAAAAAGGCTGGGCGCGACCGAGAAGTAGAAGGCCCGCACCACGTTTTCCCGCATCAAGGCCTTCAGCGCCGCCCAGCCGTTGGTGCCCGTGGCATCAATCGCGACATAGCCGATACGGGCCAGAAACCCGTCAATCGTGGCGGTGTCTTGCCGGTCCTTCGGCACGAATTCGACAATCGCGGCGCGGACCTGGTCCCGAAAGGCGGTATCGGTCAGGTCGGCGCGGGCGGCCCCGATGATCCGGCTGTCGCCCGGCATTTGCCCTGCCAGAAAGCGGCGGTAAAGGCCGGGAAGGATCTTGCGGCGGGCCAGATCCCCGGTGGCCCCGAAGATCACCAGATCAAAGACATCCACCGGAATGACGCGCGAAACCATGACCGTCTCCTCGGGCGAGGCGCTGTTAGCGCTAACGACGCCCTTCTAGCGCTGTGTCAGGTCCCTGTCTAGCACCCCTGCCCCAGAGATCAATTCGCTTTGGACGGGGTGGCGCTTACGCCTCCAGCTCGGCATCCCAGTAAAGGTAATCCATCCAGCTTTCGTGCAGATGGTTTGGCGGGAAGCGGCGACCGTGGGCTTGCATCTCCTCGGCTGTAGGCGCGCGGGGGATGCGGTTCAGGAACATGCCCGACTGTTTCAGCGTGCGAGACCCTTTGCGCAGGTTGCAGGGGCTGCAGGCGGCAACCACATTCTCCCAGCTGGTGATGCCGCCTTTGGATCGGGGCAGCACATGGTCAAAGGTCAGATCGCCCTTGGCCCCGCAATACTGGCAGCAGAATTCGTCCCGCAGAAAAGATTGAAGCGCGTGAATGCCACGCGCTTCTGGGGTTTCACATAATCCTTCAGCACCACGACCGAGGGTATCCGGAACACCTGCCTTTGGCTGTGCACCACCTGATCGTATTCCGCGACGATCTGCACCCGGTCAAGGACAGCGGCCTTGATCGCCTCTTGCCAGGGCCAGAGGCTGAGCGGGTAATAGCTTAGGGGCCGGTAATCGGCGTTCAGCACCAACGCCGGGTAGTGCTTCAGCGACGCCGGGTCGCGCACGAAGTGGGTTCTGAAATCGCCGTCCATTCCGTCAAAGACTCCAAGCCTTGCCCGTTGCCGTTCTGGCGCCAGGGCGGGGAGGCCCGCCCCGACAGATGAAACTATATCTGGCGTTTTCGCCTACGCAACCCCCAAGCGCCTGCGGCATCTTGGAGTTGTCCACAGCATTGGCGGGATTCGGTGACAGGCGAATGACAAAGGCCCCGGGGATGCAGCACCCCCGGGGCCTTTGCTTGGCCTATCCGTCGGTCAGCCCGCGGCGGTGACCGCGCGGCCGGTCATGACCTTGACCAGATTGGCGCGGTAGGCCTGCGTGCCATGCAGATCGCCGATCATGCCCGACGCATCCACCGTAAGCCCGGCAATCGCGCCGGCAGCAAAGTTGGCTGACAGCGCCGCCTCAGCCTCAGCCCAGCGGAAGACCCCGCTGGCCGAGGCCCCGGTGGCCGCCACCCGCACTTCGCCGGGGTATTTGGCGACAAAGACGCCGGTCAAGGCAAAGCGGCTGGCGGGCTGGTTGAACTTTACATAGGCGGCCTTCTGCGGGACCGGGAAGACGACTTCGGTGATGATCTCACCCTCCTCCAGCGCGGTGGAGAACATGCCTTGAAAGTAGTCATCGGCAGCGATCTTGCGCCGGTTCGTCACCACCGTCGCACCCGAGGCGAGCACCGCCGAAGGATAGCAGGCTGCCGGGTCATTATTGGCCAAGGACCCGCCGATGGTGCCTTTGCTGCGCACCGCCGGGTCGCCGATCTGTCCGGCAAGGGCGGCAAGTGCGGGATACTGCGCTGCCGCCTCCCTGGCGACGGTGGCATGGCTGGTGGCCCCGCCGATGGATAGCCCGCCATCCCCCATGCAGACCCCCTTCATCTCGGAGATGCCGGTCAGCGACACCAGCACCGAAGGCAGGATGAAGATCGACTTCGACGGCCAGCTGGTGGACTACCCGCTGGACGACATCGACGATCTGACGCACGGCTTCACCATGGGCAACCACGGCGTTGCCATGGAGATCGGGGCCGCAGGCCACCAGTTCGGTGACCTTCGTCGCGGCCCAGCCGGGGGTCTATTGGTATTACTGCCAGTGGTTCTGCCACGCGCTGCACATGGAGATGAAGGGCCGCATGTTGGTCGAGCCGCGGTCGGCATGAGCCGATGCGGCACATGCCGATGAACGCTCGGAGCCGCGACCGCACGTTGGCGCGCTACGCAAGCCGACACTCCTCGTGTGGGGGGAAAAGAG
>JAAUPC010000284.1 GCA_012036325.1 Paracoccaceae bacterium | reverse complement strand
TCTGTCGGCGTGGCGCTGACCTCAGCCGCGCTGACCACCGCCGCTGCGCTGGTGCTGGCGGTGGCGCGCAGGCCTTCGGCGCTGGTCGAGGGGGCGGCGACCTTGCCGCTGGCAACCTCAGGCCTTGTGCTGGGGACGGGGCTGTTCCTGATCGTGCAGCCCTTCACCCCGCCGATGAGCGTAGCACTACCAGTGACCATTCTGGTCAATACCGCGCTGACCTTGCCGTTCCTTTACCGCATCCTTCTGCCGCAGACCCGGGCCTTGCAGGCCGACTTTGGCCGTCTGGCCGACAGTCTGAACCTGCAAGGCTGGGCGCGGTTGCGCTGGCTGATCCTGCCGCGGCTGGCCCGGCCTTTGGGCTTTGGCGCGGGGATTGCCGCGGCCTTGTCGATGGGTGACCTTGGGGCCATCGCGCTTTTCGCCGGGGACCGGCAGGCCACATTGCCGCTGGTCATCCAGCAACTGACCGGCGCTTACCGGCTTGAGGCCGCTGCCTCGGCCTCCCTCATCCTTGTCGCCCTGTCCTTCGCCCTCTTCTGGGCCTGCGATGCCGGAGGTCGCCGTGCTGCAGCTTGACCACCTGACCCTGCGCCAGGACGATTTCACCCTGACCGCGAACTGGACCGCCAGCCCGGGTGAGCGGATCGCCGTGATCGGGCCATCGGGGGCGGGAAAATCCACGCTTCTGGCGGCCATCGCGGGGTTTCTGGCTCCCGCCACTGGCAGGGTCTTGTGGGAAGGGCGCGATCTGGCAGGGGTGCCGCCAGGACAGCGACCGGTGACGATCCTGTTTCAGGACCAGAACCTGTTCCCGCATCTGACCGTGGCGCAAAACCTGGGGCTGGGCCTGCGGCCCGATCTGCGGCTTTCCCCGGGCCAACAGGGGCAGGTTGAGGCGGCCTTGCAGCAGACCGGGTTGGAGGGGTTTGGCCCCCGCCGCCCGGCGCAATTGTCAGGCGGGCAGGCCAGCCGCGCGGCGCTGGCCCGCGCTCTTCTTCGGGCGCGGCCGATCCTGCTTTTGGACGAACCTTTTGCCGCCCTTGGCCCGGCGTTGCGGGCCGAGATGCTGGCGCTGGTCCGTAAGGTTGCCGATGAGACTGGCGCGCTGGTTCTGATGGTGACGCATGACCCGGATGATGCGGTGGCGCTGGCTGGCCAGACGGTCTTTGTCGCCGAAGGGGTGGCGCATCCGCCGGTGGAGACGACCACCCTGTTCAGCGCCCCGCCGCTACCCCTGCGCGCCTATCTGGGCCCCAAATGAAAAACCCCGCCGGTTGGGCGGGGTTTTCCAGTTCTTCGAACGACGACAGGTCAGGCCTGCTTCTTGCCCTTGACGCCAGCCCAAAGCCGCTTGTTCGTCAGGTACAGCAGGGTCGACAGCAGGATCAGGAAGATCACGCTGACAAAACCCGCTTCCTTGCGCGCCATCAGCTTCGGTTCAGCCGCCCACATCAGGAAGGCCGACACGTCCATCGACATTTGGTCCATGGTCGCGGCAGTGCCGTCGGCATAGGTCACCTGATCATCGGACAGCGGCTGCGGCATCGCGATCCAGCTGCCCTCGATCGTGGAATGCCCATGCTCGTCCTTGCAGCTGTCGGGAATGGCCCCCTTGGCGAAGTACTTGTTGTAATAGCCATCCGATTCGAAGTCAGCCGCGCATTCCGGCGGCTCTTCATAGCCCATCAGGATGGCGTGGATGTATTCCGCGCCGCCCATGCCTTTGAAAAGCTGGTTCATGCCCGACCCATAGGGGCCCGAGAACCCGGCCCGCGCCTTGGCCATCAGGCTGAGGTCCGGGGCGTTTTCCATGGCCGACACCGGGAAATGGTCGGTGTCCACACCAGCACGATCTTCGCCGGTTTCGGCGTCAGTCACGGTGAACTGGGCCGCATAGGCCCGCACCTGATCTGCAGGCAGCATTGGCCCGCCTTCATCCGCAAGGGTGCGGATCGGGACGAACTTCATGCCGTGGCAGGCCGAGCAGACCTCGGTATAGACCTGAAGGCCGCGCTGCAGCTGGAACTGGTCGAACCGGCCGAACGGGCCTTCATGGGCAAAGTCCACGTCCGGGATTGCAGGACCTTCACCAGCGGCGAAGGCGGCCCCGACCGTAAGCGCGAGGGCAGACACGGCAGTGAGGGTGATCTTTCTGAACATCTTCAGTTTCCTTCTCACTCAGCCGGCTGGGCTGCATAGCCCTGTGCTGGCTTGGAGCCGTAGTGGGCGTTGAAGTCTTCCTCGATTGTCGCGGGCTGGGCCAGCGGCTTCTCGATCACGCCAAGCAGCGGCAGGATGACCAGGAAGTAGGCGAACCAGTAGGCCGAGGCGATCAGGCTGATCGTGGCATAGGGTTCTTCCGCTGGCATCGCACCGACCCAGGCGAGGACGACAAAGTCAACGCAGAGAAGGGCGAACCACCATTTGAACATCGGGCGATAGCGGCCCGAGCGCACCGAGGAGGTGTCAAGCCACGGCGCCAGCGCCATCACCGCAATCGCGCCAAACATCGCCAGCACGCCGAAGAACTTGGCGTCAACGATCCCAAAGGTCAGCCATTCCGCCGCGATCACCACCCAGACATCGGCGGTAAAGGCACGCAGGATCGCGTAGAAAGGCAGGAAGTACCATTCCGGCACAATGTGGGCAGGCGTCGACAGCGGGTTGGCCTGAATGTAGTTGTCAGGGTGGCCCAGGAAGTTGGGCATGAAGCCGACGACGGCAAAGAAGATGGCCAGGATCACGGCCAGCGCGAAGAGGTCCTTGATCACGAAGTAGGGCCAGAAGGGGAGGGTGTCACGCTCGGCCTCTTCCTTCGACCCGCGGCGCACTTCAACACCCGTGGGGTTGTTGTTGCCGGTGGTGTGGAAGGCCCAGATATGCACCGCAACCAGAGCGGCGATGACGAAGGGCAGCAGGTAGTGGAGCGAGAAGAAGCGGTTCAGCGTGGCATTGTCCACCGCCGGGCCGCCCAGCAGCCAGGTCTGGATCGGCTCACCAATCCCCGGGATCGCACCGAAGAGGCCGGTGATCACCGTGGCACCCCAGAACGACATCTGGCCCCAGGGCAGAACATAGCCCATGAACGCCGTCGCCATCATGGCCAGGTAGATCAGCATGCCGATGATCCAGGTTACCTCACGCGGGGCTTTGTAGCTGCCGTAGTAGAGGCCGCGGAAGATGTGCAGGTAGACGGCAAAGAAGAACAGCGAGGCCCCGTTCTGGTGCAGGTAGCGGATGAAGTAGCCGCCATTCACGTTGCGCATGATGTGCTCGACCGACGCGAAGGCGTAATCGACATGCGGGGTGTAGTGCATCACCAGAACGATGCCGGTGATGATCTGCAGGCCCAGACAGAAGGTCAGGACGATGCCCCAGATCCACATCCAGTTCAGGTTCTTGGGCGTGGGAAGCATCAGGGTGTCATAAGCAAGCCCGAGGATCGGCAGCCGCTTGTACAGCCACTTTTCGCCACCGGTCTTGGGTTCGTAATGGTCGTGCGGAATTCCGGCCATGCTGGTTCTCCTTACCCAAGCTTGATGGTGGTTTCGTCTTCGAACATCGCAACCGGGATCGGCAGGTTGCGCGGGGCGGGGCCGCGGCGGATCCGGCCGGCACTGTCGTAGTGCGAGCCGTGGCAGGGACAGAACCAGCCGCCGAAATCACCGGCGCCGTCACCGATCGGCACGCAGCCAAGGTGGGTGCAAACACCGACCATCACCAGCCATTCGCCCGCTTCGTCCAGGGTGCGGTTGGCATCCGAGGCGTCCGTATCCGGCTTGTTCGGGTTTTCCGACAGCGGATCGGGCAGCTCCTCCAGCGCGGTGGCGCGGGCGGCTTCAATTTCTTCCGGGGTGCGGCGGCGGATGAAAACCGGCTTGCCCAAGTATTTCACCGTCAGCTGGGTGCCAACCTCAACCGCGGACACATCGACGCGGATCGAGGCCAGCGCCTGCACATCCGCAGAAGGGTTCATCTGGTTGACCAACGGCCAGACAGCGGCACCGGTTGCCACCACCCCTGCGCCTGCCGTTGCGTAGTACAGGAAGTCCCGCCGAGTACCTTCGCCGGAGCCTGCATGTTCGTCTGCGTGCGACACGAGATATTCTCCCCTATCGGGCCAGCGAGTGCGGGCCCCCAATTCCTGATGGGGCCCAATGAAAACAGGCTCCGTCGCCGCGCTATCTAGCGGGGCATTGCGGTCTCGTCCAGCGGACAAAGGCGCGCAGGCCGTTGAAACAAACCGATAGCGCTAGCGCTGCCCGGGGATTTCGGGGCCGGATCAGGCTGGATGCGTGGCTTGCATCGCGGCGCGCTGCGCGTTGATCTGGACGGCCGGCGTGAAGCGGCTGAGATCGTGGAAACGCTTGGGGTTCAGCGAGCAGGTTCGGGTCGCGTACGAACCGAGGCGACGTTGCAATTGCCGAATCATCCTGAAGTCTACATCATGGCCTTGCCCGCCTTTGGCATGATCTCGGAGATCATCCCGGTCTTCTCGCGCAAGCTGATCTTTGGCTATTTCTTTGTCTCTGGCTCCACCGTTGCCATCGGCCTGTTGAGCTTTATCGTCTGGGCGCACCATATGTTTGCCGTGGGCATGTCGCCGGGACTGAACCTCTTCTTCAGCATCAGCAGCATGTTGATCGCCGTGCCCACAGGCGTGAAGGTCTTCAACTGGCTGGCGACCTTGTGGGGTGGCTCGATCCGCTTCGCCACGCCCATGCTCTTTGCCACCGCCTTTCTGATCCAGTTCACCATCGGCGGGTTGACGGGGGTGAGCTTTGGCCACCCTGCCGGTGGACTGGCAGACCACCGACACCCTACTACGTGGTGGCGCACAATGCACTATGTCCTCTTTGGCGGGTCGCTCTTTGGCGTCTTTGCCGCCATCTACTACTGGTTCCCCAAGATTGACCGGGCGGCTGCTGGA
>JAAUPC010000283.1 GCA_012036325.1 Paracoccaceae bacterium | reverse complement strand
CCTCCCAGGTCAGCGTGAGCGGCGCTTCTCGAAAGACCACTCCGGCTGCGTCTTTCCACGTAGACCATCTCCGACAGCCAATCGAACAGGAGCGCCGACTGGTCTGTATCCCTTCGTTCGATCATGCGTTTCCATCCTCCCGGCACAGTGGCAGGATTTGCCATACTCTCAACGAGAGCCTGGGTTGCACCGCGAAAAACATCCTCAAGCGACTCTCCTGTCGCTTCGAAGGCGAGATCGGCCAGGGCGACATCCTCGATGGCCATTCCCACCGATTTGAACAGGACCAGCCCTGAGGAGCTGGGCGAGCCGACTCGTTGGCCGCTGACCAGCTCGCTCAAGCGCTCGCGGCGAAACGGTACGCGCAGAAACAAGACGAGTTCGTCTCGAACATCACGCATGAGATGAAGTCGCCGCTCGCGGCGATCAAACTGCACGCCCAGACGCTCCAGCAAGAAGGCGAGCTGCCAGCCGACATCGAAAACGATTTTGGCGACCATCGAGCAGCAGGCGGACCGCATGGCGTCACTCGTCGACGCCGTGCTCGAAAGCAGTCGTCTCCTCTCGCGTAAGCGCCAGCTCAATCTCGTGCCGATCGTGATCGCACCGTTTTGCCGCGACTATTTCGCGCGCGCGGTGCCTCATGCCGAGAGCCGCGGCATCCACTTACACTCCGAGGTCCGTTCCGATGCGAGCGTGTTGGCGACCGAAGAGGCGTTGCGGCGGGTGTTCGACAATTTGATCGACAACGCGGTCCGTTTCTCGTCCCCTGGTGGTCAAGTGCGATGCCGTGTCGACGCCGCCGACGGTCGTACGGTGCGGATCGAGGTCGAAGAAAGCGGCAAGCGTCGCGAGGCCCGCCAAGGGTCGCCTCGGCCGGTGTCCGCGGCCAGACTCGTCGCCGGCACCCAAGACCTTCGCAGGCCGCCGCTACCGAGCTCGGCATCGGCGGTCGGAACGACTTCCCAGTCCTTGCCCGGATCAGCCTTGGTGCCACGCAGAGGCAGCGCCTTGGCCGAGGGCTGCGACAGCCAGGCGTTGATGAAATCATAGGCCTTGTCCTCGGACCCGGGCGCGTCCTTGAAGTTCACCATGCCGCAGAACCACGACGCGGCCCCCTCGGTCGCGGTCCGGTTGAAGGCGACCGGCACACCCTCGCGGCGCATCGCGGCCACGCCGTCGTTCCACGACCAGGACACCAGAACCTCACCCGTCGCCATCAGCTGCGACAGTTCTGCCGGATCGGCCCAATAAGCGCGGACATTGGGATGCACCGTGCGCAGCCAGTCGGCGGCGGCCTGGAACTGTTCGTCGGTCACATTGTCCCCAAGACGTCACGCCCGTGGCCATGAAGGCCAGCGACCAGACGTCATCGGTGTTGTCGGGCATCGAGATGCGGCCGGCGTATTTCTCGTTCGTGAAGACCGAGAGCGAGGCCACGTCTTCGGCCGGGACGGTTTCGGAATTGTAGGCGATGGCGGTGTAGGCATAGTCGGTCGGGATATAGAAAACGCCTTCTTCATTGGTGAAGGGCGCGGTCATCCGTTCGGGGATATTGGCGAATTCGGGGATCTTTGAGATGTCCCAGGGTTCCACCAGACCCGCTTCCTTGTAGCGCGGCACCGAGGCGGCGCAGGGATGCACGACATCGGCCTTGAAGCCCGAGGAGACCTTCTGGAACGCTTCGTCATCATCGGCGAAGAAGACGTAGGACGGCTTTTGGCCGTGCTTATCGACGTAAGGCTGCAGCATGCCGTCAATTTCCCAGCCAGCCCAGTCAAGGACGGTCAGTTCGGGGTCGGCCGCATTGGCGGCGACGGCGAGGGAAAGCACCGAAGCGGCGCTGAGAAGGGCAAGGCTTTTGCGGGACATGTGTGCTCCTCTGTAAGGGTGCGGCCTCTGGATGGCCGGCAACCGGATTGCGATCTTTTTTGGGGGCTGATCGCTGCCGACGCGCCCCGGTTCCCTAAAGGTGGGCGGCGTATTGGCAAAGGACAAGAGGTTTTTGCCATTTCCCTATGGGAAAGGCGCACAAAAATCCGTCAGGCGACCAAATTGGCGGCACTGCGGCATTGCAGGGCAGGGTGGCACCGGGCGATGGGCCCGGCGCCTTGGTCAGGTCAGACGGTCAGAGCAGACCCTTTTCCCAGGGCCCAGTGATCGCAAAGGTGATGCCGGGGGTCTGGATGTTCACGAACATCCAACGACCCGAAGGGTCGAACGTCACGCCGGCCCATTCCATCTGGCGGTAATCGCCTTCTGCGATGAATTCGGCCGATTTGCCAGCCGCCACGATGTCGGCCGGGGTCAGCATGATGTTGTTGCGGGCAAAAAGGTAGGTCTCACCCGCAGGGGTAAGGCCCATCATCCGCTGGCCGACGCCGAACTCATCTTCGTATTCATCGCCGTCTTCGCACAGGATGACTCCGCCACGGGGCGACACGGCGACGTTGTCAAAGTTGTTGCCTGCCGCCCGGTTGTCGGACTGGTAGATGCAGGTCAGCCGGTCATTGGCCGGGTCCAGCGTCCAGACCGAGCCATCGCCGCGGCCGATCCCGCCTTCTTCATCGACGCCCGAGGAGGTATCGACCAGATAGACCAGACGGTCAGACGGCGAATACCAGCAGCCTTCGAGACGCGACATGCGCAAGGCACCCTTGTTGCGACCCTGCACGAAGGGACCCGAGGCCATATTGTCAGCCTCAAACGGGGTTTCGGTGAAGGATTGTGGGGCAAGGTCGGGGTCGTCGATCTGCACCCATTCCAACTGGTAGCTGTCACCCATCGCCGGGGTGAGAAGGTCAACTTTGTCCTCGCCCGCGACCTTGGCCATCCAGAGAGAGCCGCCCTGTTCCAGCGCGCCCAACTTTTTGGACGTGTCGGTCGGCAGGAACTTGTAAAGCCCGGCCTGATTACGGTCATCCTCGGTCAGGAACAGCGCTCCGGTGATCGGGTCCATGGCAATTGCTTCGTGGTCCATGCGGCCCATCGCCTTGATCGGCACAGCGCTTGTCTCGCCAGCGTTGGGGGAGACTTCGAAGACGTAGCCATGCGGCATGCCACCAACTGCGGTGAAGTCAGACTTGTCTTCCTCGCAAGTCAGCCAGGTGCCCCAGGGCGTCGGGCCGCCGGCGCAGTTGTTCCAGGTGCCGCCGAGGCTGGGCTCAGTGCGGTCCCATTTTCCGTCGCGGAACACCAGCGAAGTCGTGCCGCCCGCTGCAGGACCGGCGACTTCGTTCTCGTCATAATCCTCACCGACGTTCTGGGTGCCCTTGTCGTAGAAGGCGGCAGCCTTGATCGTGCCGTAGCGCGGATCAACGGTGGCTTCGTGGTTGCGGATGAGTGTCATTTCCGGCGCGCCGCCGACATAGCGGCTGCGAACGACGGCCATGCCATCATGCCAGCCAGGGGTAGGGTTGCCATCGGCCATCAGGTCGCCGGTCCAGCCGAAGGACTGGTAGGTGAAGCCTTCGGGCAGCTGCAGAAGCGGCAGGCCAGTGGTCATGTCCTTGACCGGGGCAATCTTGCCATAGGGCGAGACGATCGGCTCCATCCGGCCAAGCGCGTTGGCGCGGCGCGAAGCCAGGCCCGAAAAGGGCAGGGCAAGGGCCGAGGCGGCGGCGCCACGCAAAAGCGCGCGGCGGTTGACGGTATGCTGCATGGGGAATCTCCCTGATATGTGGCGTTTTTGCGGGATCGGCGGCGGAACCCGATGGGTAGGCGACCAACGCCTGACCAAAAGGCTAGGGCCGGAAGGTGATGCTGCGGTGTCGGGTCCGCGACCGTTGGGAATCAGTCCCATGACAGGGCGGATTGTTGCCGGGCACCCGGTTGGCAAAGCCGCGCGCTTGCCGGGGCTTGCAGGCCCGGCGGGGGCCGCTAATCCTTGGCGTGACGCCGGGTGAGCCCGGCTCTGGCCTGTTGGGGAAACATCCTGCAGGCCTGGCTGGAAGACCTGCCGCGGCCCGGGATACCCCCGCTTCGCGCGGGGCGTTCCGGTGCCGTGGCCCCAACACGGAGCCCACAGATGGCGCTTGATCTTGATTTCGTTCGCTCGCAATTCCCGGCGTTTTCGTCGCCGGTCCTGTCATCCCATGCGTTCTTTGAAAATGCCGGGGGGAGTTACCCTTGCCAGCAGGTGGTGGACCGGCTGACCCGGTTCTACACCGACCGCAAGGTGCAGCCCTATGGCCCCTATCCAGGCGCGCAGGCCGGTGGGGCCGAGATGGACGAGGCGCGCACCCGGCTGGCCGCGATGATGGGCGTCGCGCGGGAAGAGGTGTCTTTCGGGCCGTCGACGAGTGCGAACACCTATGTGCTGGCGCAGGCGGTGCGGAGCTGGCTGGAGGGCACGGGCGGCGCGGTCGTGGTGACGGATCAGGACCACGAGGCAAATTCGGGCGTGTGGCGGCGGCTGGCGGATGCCGGGATCGAGGTGCGGGAATGGCAGATCGACCGCGAGACGGGGGCGCTGGAACTGCCCGCGCTGGCCGCCCTTCTGGCGGATGGCATGGTCAAGCTGGTGTGCTTTCCGCATTGTTCGAACGTGATCGCCGAAATCAACGATGTGGCGGCGATCAGTGCCATGGCGCGGGATGCGGGCGCGCGGACGGTGGTGGACGGGGTCTCTTACGCGCCGCACGGCTTTCCGGACATTCCGGGCTTGGGCTGCGACGTCTATCTTTTCTCGGCCTACAAGACCTATGGGCCGCATCAGGGGATCATGGTGCTGCGGGAAGGCTTCGGGTTTGAACTGCCTGGGCAGGGGCATTATTTCAACCACGGCACGCTTTACAAACGGCATACACCGGCGGGGCCGGACCATGCCCAGATCGCAGCTTGCGCCGGGATGGCGGATTATGTCGATGCGCTGGCCGCGCACCACGGGGTGACGGGCGACGCGGCGGCGCGGAACCGGGGCGTGCATGACCTGATGCG
>JAAUPC010000282.1 GCA_012036325.1 Paracoccaceae bacterium | reverse complement strand
ATACCAAGACCGCCCCGTACGAAGAAAAAAGAACGCAAGAACATCGCCGCTGGCGTGGTTCATGTGAACTCTTCGTTCCAAACAACACCAAGATCCTGATCTCCGACGTTCACGGGCAACGCGATTTCCTGGTCGTCCTCGGGCACCATGGGCTTCAAAGGCTCGCGCAAGTCGACGCCTTATGCCGCCCAGATGGCCGCTGAAGACGCAGCCCGCAAGGCGCAGGAACACGGCATGAAGACCGTTGAGGTCGAAGTGCAGGGTCCGGGTTCGGGCCGCGAATCGGCGCTGCGCGCGCTGGCTGCGGTGGGTCTGAACATTACCTCGATCCGCGACGTGACGCCTCTGGCACACAACGGCTGCCGTCCGCCGAAGCGCCGCCGCGTCTGACGCATTCTTTCTGCCGGGCCGTGGGGTGTTCCCTCACGGCCCGGTTTTCGTCGTTTACGATCCTCGGGCGTCCTGCGGCTTTGGACATCGGCAGCGGACAAGTATAGGGGCTTCAGCATGATCCACAAAAACTGGCAGGAACTCATCAAGCCGACGCAACTCGTCGTGAAGGCGGGGGCTGATGCCACCCGCACCGCGACGGTGATCGCCGAACCGCTGGAGCGGGGCTTTGGCCTCACCCTCGGCAACGCGCTGCGCCGAGTGTTGATGAGCAGCCTGCAAGGCGCTGCCATCACCAGCGTGCAGATCGACAACGTCCTGCATGAGTTTTCCAGCGTTGCTGGCGTGCGCGAAGACGTCACCGACATCGTGCTGAACCTCAAGGGCGTCAGCATCAAGATGGAAGTCGAAGGGCCGAAGCGGCTGTCGATCTCGGCCAAGGGCCCGGGCGTTGTGACCGCCGGCGATATCTCGGAATCCAACGGGATCGAGATCCTGAACAAGGATCACGTGATCTGCCACCTCGATGACGGTGCCGACGTGTTCATGGAACTGACGGTTTCGACCGGCAAAGGCTATGTCGCGGCCGACAAGAACCGCCCGGAAGATGCGCCGATCGGCCTGATCCCGATCGACGCGATCTATTCGCCAGTCAAGAAGGTCAGCTACGAAGTGCAGCCCACCCGTGAGGGCCAGGTGCTGGACTATGACAAGCTGACGATGAAGATCGAGACCGATGGTTCGCTGACGCCGGATGATGCCGTGGCCTATGCCGCGCGGATCCTGCAGGACCAGCTGTCGATCTTCGTGAACTTCGACGAACCGGAATCGGCCAAGCTGGGCGAAGTGGATTCGGGCCTCGAATTCAACCCGCTGCTGCTCAAAAAGGTTGATGAGCTGGAACTCAGCGTCCGTTCGGCCAACTGCCTGAAGAACGACAACATCGTCTACATCGGCGATCTGATCCAGAAGACCGAAGCCGAAATGCTGCGCACCCCGAACTTCGGCCGCAAGTCCTTGAACGAAATCAAGGAAGTGCTGTCGGGCATGGGCCTGCATCTGGGCATGGACGTAGAAGACTGGCCGCCAGAGAACATTGAAGACCATGGCCAAGCGCTTCGAAGACCAATTCTGAAGATCGTGAGGGTGGGCCGCGCCACCCTACCAAATGCCCGCCTTTGCGGGGAACGACTGGCGATATGCCCAAGGTGAGCGGGACCATTCGTAGGACCCGCCGGACAAAGTAAAAACACGCGTTAGGAGATAGAAAATGCGTCACTCAAGCGGCTACCGCAAGCTGAACCGGACCCACGAACATCGGAAAGCGATGTTCGCCAACATGGCCGGTTCGCTGATCGAACACGAACAGATCAAGACCACCCTGCCCAAGGCCAAGGAACTGCGCCCGATCATCGAAAAGCTGATCACGCTGGCCAAGCGCGGCGACCTGCATGCCCGCCGTCAGGCCCATGCCCAGCTGAAGCAGGATATCCATACCGAGCGGCTCTTCGCCATCCTCGGGCCGCGCTACAAGGACCGTCAGGGCGGCTATGTCCGCGTGCTGAAAGCTGGCTTCCGCTTTGGCGACATGGCTCCGATGGCGATCATCGAATTCGTCGATCGTGACACCACCGCCAAGGGCGCTGCCGACCACGCCCGGAATGAAGCTGCAGAAGGCTGACCTCAGCCGATAGTTTGGAAAAGGCCCGCCGGAGTGGTGGGCTTTTTTCATTTTGGCCCCGGTCTGGATGGGCAAGTCCATCTTTGCGCTGGCAATTGTGCTTGCACTTGTGCCAAGGCCACTCAATATCAATCCGAAGTAGAATCTTGCGAGTTGGACCGTGATTGCAAATGTCCGAAAAGAAGTCACTCACCATGTTGCTTGACAGGCTAGGTCAGCTTGCGCCGATGGGCTACACGGTTGGTCTTCACATCCGCTTTGCAACGCCCCTGATCTACAAAAGCTCTTATCCGTCGGCTTGGGTGGATCACTACAACAACCACTCCTATTACCTGCGGGATCCCCTGGTGTTCTGGGGTGTGGGGATCGAAGGTACCACGCGTTGGAGTGCGATCCCGCTGCCGGATCCATTCGGCGTCATGAAGAAAGCCGCAGGTCATGGGCTGAAATATGGTGCGGTGTCCTCTTACGGCCCGATCACTTCGCGTTCGATTGTCGGAATCAGCCGTGCAGATCGTGAGTTCGATGATACCGAACTTGCGACGCTCATAGAGTTGACGATCGAGCTGCATATTCAGGCTAAACCGCCATCCGAACTGACAAGGGCGCAGATCGAGGCGTTGGAATGTGTTGCAAACGGGGATCGTCACGCTGCTGCCGCTGCGAAGCTCGGGATTTCGGAAAGTGCCTTCAAGGCGCGGCTACAGTCCGCGCGTGTCCGACTTGAGGCACGCACGACGTCCGAAGCGCTGAGAAAGGCGCGAGAGTATCGCTTGCTCTAGGTGTGGCGCTATCCCTCTGACCGGTTTTTGAACCCCAGAAGGAGGCGTAGCCATGGAAGTCACGACGCTGTCATACGAGAACCTGCATAATCACGGCGAGCTGTTCGCGAACATGTTCCGCGCCCGGCACCGGACGTTCATCCAGAACAACCGCTGGGACCTGCCCGAAGCGAACGGGATGGAATTCGACCAATATGACACGCCCGCCAGCCGCTGGGTGGCCGTGCATCAGAATGGCGAAGTGCTGGCGGGCGTCCGCCTGACCCCCACGACGCACCGCTGTGGCATTTACACCTATATGATCCGGGATGCGCAACGCGGCCTTCTGGAATCGATCCCGCGTGACCTGCTGGATTTCGAGGCGCCCGTCGACCCGAACATCTGGGAATCCAGCCGGGTCTTCGTGTCGAATGATGTGCCCGCCTCTGACCGGTTGCGCGTCCAGATGCAGCTGATCCATGAAATGGTGATCTCGGCGCGCACGCTTGGGGCCACGACGCTTCTGGGCATCATTCCCGAACACTCGCCACGTCTGGCCCGTCGGGTGGGCCTTGACTGCGTGCCCTCGGGACCAGTGATGGATGCCGGCGGCATGCGGTCGGTCTGCGTGACGATCAGCATGGCGACAAGGCTGCATTGATGGCCCGGCCACTCTCGGCTTCTGCCCGGACGGGCAGGAGGAATTCCACCCCCGGCACCTGGCAGCTTCAGGCTTTTGCTTGGCGGCAAGCGGCCTTAGACTATGCGTATGGCAGACCTTTTCGATACCGTCACCGCGACCCCGGCCCCTGGCCCGCGCCCCCTTGCGGACCGGCTGCGGCCCCGCAGGCTTGCGGATGTCGTGGGTCAGGAAAAGGTGCTGGCGGAAGGTGGCCCGCTGGGGGCGATGCTGGCGGCTGGGTCCTTGTCCTCGCTCATCCTCTGGGGCCCGCCCGGGGTGGGCAAGACCACCATCGCCCGGCTGCTGGCAGATGAGACCGACCTTGCCTTTGTCCAGATCTCGGCGATCTTCACGGGCGTACCGGACCTTCGCCGCGTGTTCGAGACAGCCGGATCCGGCGGCAGAACGGGCAGGGGACGCTGCTGTTCGTCGATGAGATCCACCGCTTCAACAAGGCCCAGCAAGACGGCTTCCTGCCGCATATGGAAGATGGAACCATCCTCCTCGTCGGCGCCACCACCGAAAACCCAAGTTTTGAGCTGAACGCAGCCCTTCTCTCCCGCGCGCAGGTCATTGTGCTGGGACGGCTTGACCTTGCCGACCTTGAACGCCTTGCCCAGCGCGCTGAACAAGAGATCGGCCGCGCCCTGCCCCTGAAGGGTGACGCGCGTGAGGCACTGCTAGAGATGGCTGACGGCGACGGCCGCGCCCTTCTGAACCTGATCGAACAGGTCGCCGCCTGGAAGACCGACGCCCCCCTTGACCGCGATGCGCTTTCCACCCGGCTGATGCGCCGCGCCGCCAAGTATGACAAGGCGGGGGAGGAGCATTACAACCTGATCTCGGCGCTCCACAAATCGGTGCGCGGGTCCGACCCCGACGCCGCCCTCTACTGGTTCGCCCGGATGCTGGAAGGGGGCGAAGATCCCCGCTTCCTTGCCCGCCGCATCACCCGTATGGCGGTCGAAGACATCGGCCTTGCCGACCCGCAGGCCCAGGATGTCTGCCTGCAAAGTTGGCAGACCTATGAACGCCTTGGCAGCCCGGAGGGCGAATTGGCCTTGGCACAGGCGGTGGTTTACCTCGCCCTCGCGCCGAAATCGAACGCGGTCTACGTGGCTTACAAGGCGGCACGCGCTGCGGCTCGGGAAACCGGCAGCCACCCGCCGCCGAAACACATCCTGAACGCACCAACGAAGCTGATGAAGGACATCGGCTATGGCACGGGCTACGCCTATGACCACGATGCCGAGGATGGTTTTTCCGGCCAGAACTACTTCCCCGAAGGCATGAAGCGCCCGGTCTGGTATCTGCCCCCCGAACGCGGTTTTGAGCGTGAGCTGAAAAAGCGCATCGACTACTTCGCCAAGCTGCGGGCGAACGGCAGGACGGTTGATCCGCAATTTTCTTCGAAGAAAATTGATCGGACCCTTCAAAGGGTCCGGACCGGAA
>JAAUPC010000281.1 GCA_012036325.1 Paracoccaceae bacterium | reverse complement strand
GTCCCTCGCGCCCCCGCAGCCAGCGCCCGCATGCCAATCCGCTGATTGCTGCTTTCGCCCCCCTGCTGGAGATTGCGCCGGAACTGGAACGTGCCGCCCCGCCCGGTCAGCCGGACGTCCTCCGCCAGCGCTTGCAGAACAGTCTGATCGACGCGCGTGATGCCGCCGTGGCCCTTGGCCAGCCTCTGACCCGCGCCAATCAGGGGGCGTGGTTTGTGGCCGCCCTCGTCGATGACATTGCGCTCAACACGCCCTGGGGCGGCCATAGCGACTGGCCGCGCCAACCGCTGGTGACCGCGCTTTCGGGTGAGGTTGACGCCGGAACCCGCTTCTTCCGCCATCTGGAGGACCTTGTCGCCCATCCCAGCCGCGACCCTGACCTTCTTGAACTCGCCTATACCTGCCTTTGCCTTGGCTTTCGCGGCCAGTACCGGCTGCAAGGCGCCTCGGGCGAAGCCTCGATCACCGCGATGCGCGGGCAGATCGCCCGGCTTTTGCGCAATGTCGAAACGCTGGCCGCGCCCCTTTCTCCCCATGCCGAAGGGGTGAAGGTTCCCGACACGCCGCGCCGCTTTGCGGTGCCGCTTTGGACGGTGTGGCTGGTGGCCATAGCGCTGTCGGCGGGGATTTACACGCTTCTGTCCCTGCAATTGGGCAATAAGGCCGAACAGCTGTTCGTCTCAGCCGCAGCCCTGCCACCGGCTGAACGCGCAGGCATTTTCCGCCCGGTCCGTGATACCGTCGATCTGACCGAACCCCCGGTGCCGGTTGAACCGGTTGAGCCGGTGATGTTCGAACTTCTTCCCCTCTTCAAAGCCGCCGCCCCGGCGGAGACTGCCACCGCCCTGGCCGGGCGTGAGGATGTGTCGCTGGTCGTCCTTGTGGTGCAAGGCACCGCGCCGGAACTGTTCCGCAGCGCCAAGGCCGAGGTGAACGATGAATATGCCCCCCTGATGGCTGCCATTGCGAAGGTCATCGGCGAGAATGCCGAAGTTACGGGCCGGGTCACCGTGATCGGGCATACCGACTCTGTCCCCGTCCAGTCGTCCAACCCGTTCCAGTCCAACCAGGGGCTAAGCGAGGCCCGCGCCGCGACGATTGCGGAAATCCTGGTCGCCGCCGGGGTGCCCGCGGACAACATCTCCTCGGAAGGGCGGGCGGATACCGAACCGGTGGGCGACAATGCCACCAAGGACGGCCGGGCCCAAAACCGGCGCATCGAGATCAAGATCGAAAAGAGGCTTTGACGCCATGTTCCGGATGCTCAAATCAATCCTGCGCTTCCTGATCTCACGCAAGCTGTGGACGATGATCGGGGTCATCCTTCTGTGTGCGCTGATCTGGCAGTTCGGGGCGCTTCTGGCCTTTGGCGATCTGCACCCGCTTGAGACCGAGATGAACCGCCTGATCGCCATTGGGGTGGTGCTGATCATCTGGCTTTTCTCCCACCTTCTGGCGCAGCTGCGGTCGGCGCGGAAAAACCGGATGTTCGTGACCGAGCTTGCCGCCCCTCCTGCGCAAGCGGCAAGGCCGGGTGAAGGCAACCTTGCGGCGATCAATACCAAGTTCCAGGACATCCTGGTCCAGATGAAGAAATCCAAGCTGGGCGCGAAGAAGTTCCTGCGTGAGATGCCCTGGTACGTCATCATCGGCCCGCCCGGCACCGGCAAGACCACAGCGTTAAAGCAGTCGGGCCTGCATTTCCCGATTGACCTTTCCGATGACATCAAGGGCGTCGGCGGCACGCGCAATTGTGACTGGTTCTTCACCGACACCGCCGTTCTGGTCGATACCGCCGGGCGCTATGTCGAGCAGGCCAGCGACCCCGAGATTGACGCCGTCGAATGGGGCGGGTTCCTCGCGCTGTTGAAAAAGCACCGGGGCAAGCGGGCCTTGAACGGGGTGATCGTCACCCTCTCGATGCAAGAACTGCTCGGCGATGATGAGGCCCTGCGCACCCATGGCAAGACCATTCGCAAGCGTCTGGCCGAATTGCGCGAACGGCTGCAGATCCAGCTGCCGGTCTATCTGATGATCACCAAGGCTGATCTGATCCCCGGGTTTGAGCCCTTCTTCGCTGATCTGACCAGCCGCGACCGTGAACAGGTCTGGGGTGCCACCCTGCCCACCGATGCCCGCGCCGAGCCTACCGCCATCGCGCGGGAGGTGCGGGGGCTTCTCAGCCGTCTGGAAACCCGGCTTTCGGCCCGGATGGGTGAGGATGCCTCACTGTCCTGGCGAGCCGAGGTGTTTCGCTTTCCCGCCCAGTTGGAGCGGGTGGAAGCCCCCCTCAAAACGCTGGTTGACACCGTCTTTGGCGAAAGCCGCTATGAGGATGCGCCCTGGCTGCGCGGGTTCTATTTCACCTCGGCCGCGCAGGAAGGCAGCCCGATTGACCGGATGCTGGGCGATATGGCGGCCTCATACGGGTTGCGGGCCGAGCCGCCGCCGCGCCGCGCGGCCAGCGACAACCGCAGCTATTTCCTGCATGACATGCTGGCCGGGGTGATCTTCCCCGAGGCGGGTCTGGGCCAATTCGACCGCGCCGCGGAAGAGCGTCGGACCTGGATCTGGCGCGGATCGGTCGCGGCGGCGTCACTTGCCTGCACGCTGGCGGGGGTGGCGTTTCTGTACAGCTTCCTGAACCAATCCGGCACCATCACTGATCAGGCGCGGCTGACGGCTGACCTGTCGCAACGGCTGGCCAATGTCGCGTCCCGGCAGGCACCGACCGACCCCCTGGATCTGGATATCGCCTTGGAAGCGATGACCGAGATCGAGACTGCCCGTAGCCCGATGACCGCCGGTATCCTGACCTTCACTGGGCCTTCCGCCCAGACCGACCTGACCCGCGCGCAGAAGATCGCCTATGATCACGGGCTGAAAACCATTCTCGAACCCAGAATGGTGGCCCTGTTGGAAGCGACGATGTGGCGGGAAATTCGCAACCCCGAATTCCTTCTGGGCGCGCTGAAATCCTACCACATGCTCACCGGGAAGGCCCCTTACGACCGCGAATTCCTGGCCTTCTGGTGGACGGAAAAGCTGCCCGAAAGCGCGCCGATCCCGCTTTTCCCGACCGAAGCGGCACTGGCCCACCAGCTTGCCGCCATCGAACGCGCCAGCGGGGATGAGGCGGCAGATCGCATCACTCCTGATGATGTGCTGGTGTCCAAGGCGCTTGAGGCGATCTGTACCGTTCCCCTTTCCGTCCGGGCCTATAACAGCCTGATGGGCAACACGGCGGTCACCAGCCTGCCGGAGTGGATTCCGGCCGAATCCGCAGGTCCGAACGCCACCAAGGTGCTGACCCGCCTGTCGGGCAAGACGCTGCGGGTGGGCCTGCCCGGGGCCTTTTCCTATCAGGGCTTTCACAACGTGATCCTGCCCCTGATCCCCGAAGTCGCAGCCGAAGCGGCGCTCGACCGCGCGGTCTTTGCCGGAGGCTGTGCCGAAAGTAGCGACGCCTCGGTTGGCACGCTTGAGGTCGATATCCTGAAGCTTTACTCCGATGATTTCATCGCCCAGTGGGATGGGTTCTTGCGCGATGTGCGGCTGGCTCCGATCACCGATCTGGCGGTGGCAACGGCCAACCTCAAGGACCTTGCCAGCGCCGACAGCACGCTTAAGCGCCTGTTGCGCGCCGTCGTGACCGAGACGGACCTGACCGCCGTCCCTCCAGAACCGGAAGAGGGCGCGGATGCCGGTGGTGGCATCGTCAAGGCGGCAACCAAAAAGCTTGGCAAGTTGGGGGGCTGGTCACGAAGGGGTCAAAGGCTGCGAACAAAATCGGGCTTGGCTCGGATACGGCAGCTGCACCCGCCGAACCACCCGGCACGGTTGTGGCCCAGCATTTCGCGCCGCTCAAGGCCACAATTGCCGAAGTGGACGGTAATCCGCCGCTGATCACCGACGCCGAAACCGCGCTGGGGGCTTTGGCCAATGAACTGCAGACCGTGGCCGCTAGTCCAGATCCTGAAGCCGCCCTGCTGTCGCGCGGAGGTTTGCCGCAGCTGACCGGCCAGCTGGCCAACGTCGCCACCCTGCTCCCGGACCCGGTGGATGACTGGCTGACAGGCCTTGCCGGTGACACCGTCAGCGTCACGCGTGAGGCGGTGGTCGCCCAGCTGAACGCGCGCTGGAAGGCGGATGTACTGCCTTTCTGTACCAGCGCGACTGCCGGGCGTTACCCGTTCGAGGCGGGCTCTGCGATAGACGTGAACACCGCCGATTTCCAACGGCTCTTTGGCCCCGGTGGCCTGATCGACACCTTCACCAACACCCATCTGATCCAGTACGTCGACACCACAGTTAGGCCTTGGGCCTGGCGATCCGATTTCGGACTGCCCGCCACCACTCTGCAACCCCTTGAGCAGGCCCGCAGCATTCGTGACGGGTTGTTCCCCGGAGGAGCAGGCCCGATCATGGCCTTTTCGCTGGAGCCGAAGGATCTGTCCGCCAATTCCAGCCGCGTGACCTTGAACGTCGACGGTCAGACGCTGGTCTATTTCAATTCCGCCCCGCGGCCGATGGCGATGACCTGGCCGGGCAAGGATGGCACCAATCTGATCTCGCTGGCGTTTACGCCGCTTGATGGTACGGGCGATGTGATGGCGTCGGAATCCGGGGCCTGGGCCTGGCTGCGGCTGATCCGCAAGGGCAGCCTTGGCAAGACCAGTCTGCCGGAACTGTTCAACCTAACACTGTCCGCCGGGGGCCATTCGGCTACGTTTGAGCTTCGGGCAGCCTCGGTTGAAAACCCGTTTGACCTCAGCATGTTCGGTAATTTCCGCTGCCCGCAGGGGTTCTGATGGCTGACGCCCTTCCCGCGTCTGATCCAGGGGTGATCACGGGTTTTCACGGAAAGCTGCCCACCGCGGGCGATTTCGTCATGCGGGGCTTGCCTACAGGCCTGGCCGCGTTCTGGGACGCTTGGGCCGCGCGCAACCTTGCCCGGCGCAGCGGCTG
>JAAUPC010000280.1 GCA_012036325.1 Paracoccaceae bacterium | reverse complement strand
CTCTCTATAAGTCCGACGCGTCGATTCAGAAGATGCACCAGCATTGTCCTTGGCTCTTGACCTGGGATGACCACGAAGTCGAGAACAACTACGCGGCCGGCGTTTCCGAGCGGAAGAAAGCCGATCCCGCAGCGTTCCTCGAACAACGCGCCGCCGCCTACCAGGCCTACTACGAGATGATGCCGCTACGCCGCGCCCAGCTCCCGACGGGTTGCCCCTCGTCCGGATGCGACTCGCCCTTGATGTAGCTGAAGCCGCGCGCCTTCCACGTGGTCTTCTTCTTCGTGACGGGGTCTTCCGTCGGGAAGTCGGGGCCCGCGTCGTCCTGTTGGGTGAGCGAATAGGCGAGGATGTCTTCCCAAACAGCGCTCTTCACCTTGATGCCGAGGCGGAAGAATGGCGAGGTCCCAAGCCTGCCGGTTCGGAAGTGAAGCAGCTGGGTCGCTGCGAACGTTCGTTCTGCCGGTCGCTCCCCGGACGAGGAGATCCGGACCCAACGTAGAAACTCGTCTCGAAGACGAACCACGGCTCGAACTCACCGAGTCCTCCCCTTCGGGTCCGGAGTTCAGGCGAGCTTCGCCACCAGCGCCGGGTCCAGCCCCAGCCGCGCGGCCAGCATGGCCAGATAGCCTTTCTCGGCCTGGGAATCCTCATCCACCACCAGAAGTGAGGCGGCATAGATCTCGGTCGCCTCCCGTTCGTTGCGCGCCAAAGCGGCCACACGGCCCACGTCCAAAGGCGCATCAAGTTCGGCGGCGATCAGCGCGGCCGCTTCATCCTCAAGCCCAAGGTTGGCCAGTTGCCCGTCAATACGCGCGCGCTCATCAGGGGTAACGTGCCCGTCGGCTTTCGCAGCAGCAATCATCGCCTGCAGGATGCGGGTCGCAAGGTCATCGGCGGCCTCCGGGTCGTCGGGCAGAAACGCCGTCCCCTCGGGCGAGGGCAGGCCGATCGGATCCCTGTCACTTGCGTCCTTGCCGGCCTTCCAATCCTCATAGGCCTTGTAGGCCAGCCCGCCGATAGCCGCCATGCCGCCCACGCGCAGGCCCGTACCCAGAAGTCTGCGCCCGCCTTGCGTCAACAGCACGCCCAGAAGCCCCCCGGCAATCGCCCCCTTGCCCAGGGTGGATTGCGCGTTCCACGTCTCTTTTGCCTTATCCGTCAGGCCTTTGGCCCCCTGGCCTCCGGTCACTTGACCAAGGCCGCTCGTCAGGCTGTCCAACAGGGATTTCGCGTTCAGCATCGTCGCCTCCTCTGGCTGTCTCGCGGTCATATGAGCACCCTAAAGGCATAGCGCAATGACCGGGATCAAACGCCCCAGCCGCCGCCCCCCGGGGTGCGCATTTCAAACACGGCACCGGCAGGCAGGTGACGCTCATCATTGCCCTGCAAGCGGTCAACCCGACCATCCGGCCAGTGAACAAGGTTTTCCCCCACCGCACCCGGCCCGCCGCCATCCACGCCGAAGGGTGCAACCCTCCGGCTGCCGCAGAGGGTGGTAACGGTCACCGGCTCCAGAAACCGCAAGCGGCGGACGGCACCGTTGCCCCCTGGCCACTGCCCGGTGCCGCCAGACCCGTGGCGGACCCCAAACGCCTCCAACCGCACCGGAAAGCGTTTTCCAACACCTCAGGGTCGGTCATCCGCGTGTTCGTCATGTGGCTTTGCACCGCGTCACAGCCCGCAAAACCCGGCCCCGCCCCGGTTCCCCCGGCGATGGTTTCATAGTTCTGGAACCGCTCATTGCCCCAGATGAAATTGTTCATCGTGCCTTGCGCCGCGGCCACCACACCCAAGGCCCCATAAAGCGCGTTGCAGGCGGACTGGCTGACCTCGGTGTTGCCCGCAATCACCGCCGCCGGGCTGCGCGGGTTCAGCATCGTCCCTTCCGGCACGATGATCGTCAGGGGTGCCAGGCAGCCTTCGTTCAGCGGGATCGGTTTGCCGACCAGCGTGCGGAAGACATACAGCACCACCGCCCGCGTCACTGCCTGCGGGGCGTTGTAATTTCCGCTGTGCTGAAGGCTCGTGCCAGAGAAATCGATGACGGCCGACCGCGCCGCATGATCCACAGTGACCTTGACCTGAATGGTCGTGCCGATATCCATCGGGTATGTGAACGCCCCGTCATGTATCCGGTCGATCACCGCGCGCACGCATTCCTCGGCGTTCTTCTGGACATGGGCCATGTAGGCCGCCACCGTCTTTTCTCCATGCCGGTCCACCACGCGAAGAAGTTCCCGGCGTCCCGTCTCATTCGCCGCGATCTGCGCCTTGAGGTCGGCCATGTTCTGGTCAATCGACCGGCAGGGCCAGCGACCACTGGCCAGAAGCGCCCGCGTCTCAGCCTCGCGCAAGGTGCCTTCGGTCACGAGAGGGAAGAGGTCGATCACCACCCCCTCTTCTTCGATCGTCGTGCTGTCAGGCGGGCCGGAGCCTGGCGTCCGCCCGCCGATATCGGCATGGTGCCCTCGTGATCCCAGCCAGAACGCAGTGCGCCCGCCCACAAAAACTGGCGTGATAACCGTCACATCCGGCAAATGCGTCCCGCCGTTCCAGGGTGAGTTCAGCATCCACGCATCCCCCTCCCGCGCTGTGGACCCAACCGCTGCAATCACCGTCTTCACCGCATGCGACATTGACCCCAGATGCACCGGCACATGCGGGGCGTTGGCGACAAGGTCCCCCGCCGCATCGAAAATGGCGCAGGAAAAGTCGAAGCGTTCCTTGATGTTGACCGACCAGGCGGTATTGGCCAGCGTGGCCCCCATCTGGTCGGCAACCGACATGAACAGGTTGTTGAACACCTCCAGCAGCACCGGATCGGCCTTGGTGCCTGCCGCCGGGGCGCGGGCGATGGCCTCGACCCGCGTCAGGATCAAGTTGGCCTGGGCATTCACCTCGGCCTGCCAGCCGGGCTCCACGATAACCGTCCCCGTTGCCTCGGTGATGACCGCGGGTCCCTGGATACGGGTCCCAGCACCACAATCTTCACGCCGGTAAAGCGGCACCTCACACCAGCCGTCTGCCCAAACGCACAGACTGGTCACAGGCTGGCCGGAATGTGAACTGATGGTCATGTTCGGCAAGACAGCACCGCCGCCGACAGCCTCTGCCACCAGCATTTCGAACAACACGGCCCGCTCGGGCGAGGTGAAGCCGAACCGCGCCTGATGTGCTTCAGCAAAGGCCAGGCGCATCTGACCTTCCGTCCCGAAGGGCACCGGCAAAGGCTGGTGTGACCCTTCATAGCGCAGATGCGCCTTCAGGATCAGGCGGGTATCGGTGATCCCTTGTGCTGCAAGCTCTGCCACCGCTTCGTCCCCAAGCGCCGCGATCCTGTTGGCCGCTGAAGGGTCCGACACCGGCGCATCAAACTGCACTTCCCGCAGGGCGCGCAGGTCGGCAAGCCCCATGCCGAAGGCCGACAGCACCCCTGCCTGCGGATGCAGGAACACCGAGCGCATGCCCAAGGCATCGGCAACGCCACAGGCATGCTGCCCCCCGGCACCGCCAAAACACTGCAGGGTGTAACCCGTCACATCATGCCCGCGCTGGACGCTTATCTTCTTGATCGCATTAGCCATGTTGTCGATGGCGATGCGCAGGAACCCGTCCGCCACCACTTCCGCAGGGTCCAGCCTGCCGGTCACGGCAGCCACGTCAGCCGCCAAGGCCGCGAACTTTACGCGCACCACGTCTGCGTCCAAAGGCTGGTCGCCACCGGGGCCAAACACAGCCGGGAATGGTCCGGCGACAGCCGCCCCAGCATCACGTTGCAATCGGTGATCGTCAGCGGCCCGCCCCGGCGATAGCTGGCGGGCCCCGGGTTCGCCCCGGCACTTTCCGGCCCCACCTGATAACGACCGTCGCGGAAGCTGCAGATCGACCCGCCGCCCGCCGCCACCGTGTGAATGTCCATCATCGGTGCGCGCATCCGCACGCCAGCAACCTCCGTCTCGAACGATCGTTCATAAACGCCGGCATAGTGGCTGACATCGGTTGAGGTTCCGCCCATGTCGAACCCGATCAACCGCTCAAACCCCGCCGCCTGCGCGGTCTGCACCATTCCAACAATGCCCCCGGCGGGCCCGGACAGGATCGCGTCCTTGCCCTGAAAGCGCCCCGCCTCAGTCAGCCCACCGTTCGACTGCATGAACAGCAAGCGCCCCGTCGCGCGGCCCATGTCCAGCGCACCTTCGACTTGGGCCACATAGCGCCGCAGAATGGGCGAGAGATACGCGTCAACCACCGTCGTATCCCCGCGCGGCACGATCTTGGCCAGACGGGACACCTGATGCGACAGCGACACTTGGGCAAACCCCGCCGCGACCGCCAGTGCCCCACACGCGCCTCATGGTCCGGGTTCACATGGCCGTGCATCAGCGCGACCGCAACCGCCGTAATCCCTTCCCCCCGCGCCGCGACCAGTGCCGCGCGCACGCTCATCGAACTCGGCGGATCTGACCTCCACCTCAGCCAGGGGCAGCCGCCCAAGGTCCGCGTCCACGGCAGCCATCGAGGGCTCCATCCGCCTCCAGCAGACCCTGTTCGTCGAGCCCGAAGGCGTCCTCGAGCGGCCGGTAGTCGGACTCGGCGTCGAACTGGCGGTGCTCGGTCAGCACGAAGCCGTCGGTCAGGTAGCGCTGATCCCCCGAGGTGAGCACGCTGGTCAGCTCCTCGATGCCGGTGTGCAGCTCCACCGTCAGCGGTGCCAGGCTCGCGAACAGCGTGCAGGGCTTGCGCGCATACAGCTCCTTGAAATAGGGCTGGGTGTAGCGCGCGATGAAGGCCATGCGCTTCAGGCGCGCCAGCTCGAACCTGAGCTTCTCGGCTTCCAGTGTCTTGACGACAAGACCGGCCTCGGCAGCAAGCACCAGCCGCTTCAGCTCGTCAACGTCGTCGGGAAGATCGGCAGCGCTGCGCATGCCGTTCAACTACACTGCTTCGCCCTCAACCGGCGACGCTTGGTTGCCACGTCCGCTGTG
>JAAUPC010000003.1 GCA_012036325.1 Paracoccaceae bacterium | reverse complement strand
GCCGTGTCGTCCTGACGGCGGCCTATGGCGGGGCGGGGCTTTTCACGCTGCTCGCACTGGCGCTGATCGCAGGCCACAACGACCGCCGCGCCGAAATCGCCGAGATGGAGGCCGTGATCGCCCGCGCTGAACAGGCGGGGTCGCCAGTGGCACCGGCCTTCCCCCCGAGGCGTTCTATACCGGTGAAACGCCGCAACTGGCCCAGGCCGCGCTGCAGACCGATCTGCAAGCCCTGGCCGAAACTCATTCGATCGAGATCGAGGTGATCCGCGCCGACCAGATCGAGCAGATTGACGGTTTCGTCCGCCTGAACCTGACGCTGAACGGCGTCGCGCCAGAGGCAGAGCTTGGCCGTTTCCTGCACGGCCTTGCCGCGATGGAGCCGATTGTGGTGGTCGAACAGCTGTCCTTGCGCCGTGCTCGGAACAGCCGCTCGGATGCCGAACGCAAGATCACCTTTCAGGCCGAACTTTTCGGGTTGGCCAACCGATGAAGGTCACCGAAAAAACCCTCACGCAGACATTGCGCGGTGTGGCAAAGGCCGCGATGGCCCGGCGCGCGCCCTGTTTGGGCCGGTGGTCTTTGGCCTCTTCTGCCTCGCCTCATTCTGGATCTGGCTGCCACCTGCCAGCAACAGCGCCCCGGCGAACGAGGATGGGCCGCAAGACCTTGTCACCCGTATGGCCGCTTATGAGGCTGAGATTGCGGCCCTGATCCCGGTCACTGGCGACCGCCCCTTGTTCCAGGCCGACCGCCGCCCGATTGCCGCCCCCGAAGCGCCCGCCCCGCCGCCCGAGGCGGTTCTGGTCCTCGTCGGCATCCTTGGGGATGGTGACGAACGCATCGCCCTCGTCCGCCGGTCGACCAGCGAAGACCTGTTCCAGATTGAAGCTGGTGGCCAGCTGGGCCAATGGACGATCCTGTCAGTCGACATCAGCTCGATCAGCGTGTCCGAGGCGGACGGGTCAACCTTCACCTTGCGGCTGGACGGCTAGCACTGTGCCTGCATGAACCTGGCCCGGAGCGCCACTGGTCCGAATGACGGGCCAACACCCTGAAGTTTCAAGGTATTGCAGACTACATCGGTTGCCTGTCCCGCAGCCAATTGTGCTGCCTGATGGGGGTGGCCAAGCGCGGGCGCCATGCCTGGACGCACAGGCCACCGGCAGTGCTGGCAGACGGGCGCGGGCGACCCCTCGCATTTGCCATAAATGCGAATCGCCTGTCCGGACAGTGCCTCTGTTTTAACCCTGTCAGGCACCCAATCCACCGGCACTGTTGCACTTGCAGAAACCGAGCGGACGCCACGATAAGCCTTGAATTGATAACGCGAACAACGCCTACAACCCAAGATTGCAATCGACACCTGCCACCCCCGCCAAGGCCACCAAGCGCTTGCCAGAAGGGGGTGCTTTGTGCGATTTGAAGATCGAGGAATAGTGACCGCGGCCGACCATCCGCAATTTGTAAGGAACGTCAGAATGATGAAAAAATTGCTTTCCGCCGCAGCGTTGACTGTCGCGCTTGCGATCCCATCCACCGCTGCGACGTTGAACGGCAAATTTGCTGTCATCGCTATCAATGCGAAGAACCAGTCGACGCTTTCGTCTGAAGCGACGGCCGAAAACGCCCGTTTTGCCTACGATCAAGCAGTGGCGAACGTGGACGGCTATGAGTTCGATATTTTCGACTACTCAGGCGACCTCGATTTTTCGAGCGCGCGGATCAGCGGCTTCACCAGCATCACTTCGTGGCTTGCGACCGGCTTGAACGGAACAGTCAACAATCTCGACGGCGCATTCGGCGGGCTTGAACTGAGCAAGGGAAATATAAACAACGGAACGGCGACGACGACGTTCTTCGCGTTCATCCTGCTGGATACGCTTTTCCGTTCCGATTTCACCATCAACCATGATGATGGCGTTGGCGTATACGATCTCGACGGCGTGGATCTTGCAACCACCAATCCGGATCGGGTCGGAGGTTTTGTCGGGCCGAACTCAGTCCGGGAAACCACTGTAAATGGTTTCAATGGTGGATCGCTCGGCATCCTGTACGTGGCGACCAACAGCAACCCGTCGGTCCTGAAAGTCGACGTGGCCACTGTCCCGGTTCCCGCTGCAGGCTTCCTGCTGATCGGTGCTCTGGGTGGTCTCGTGGCGCTGCGTCGTCGCAAGACGGCCTGAGCTCGAAACTCAATCAATAGCAAAAGGGCTGGGAATTTCCTGGCCCTTTTTCGTTTTTGCACTTCACTCTCAGGCGACTGTCAGGGCCCTCGCTGGATCAGTAGTCGTAGCCAAAATCCTTTTCCATGTAGCGGCACTTGTTCAGGATCACGCCGATCACATTGGTCTGCGCCGCAACCTCGCGTTCGCACCGATCAATCTCTTTGACCGTCGTTGTCTCTGCCGCCGCGATGATCAGCGCCGCGTCCATATGGCCCATCACGGCCATCGCATCATCACTGACAAAAACCGGCGGCAGGTCGCAGAGGATCACGCTTGGCTCATACTTCGCCTCAATTGCATCCAACGCAGCGGCAGTTGAGGGGCTTTGCATCAGTTCCGCCGGACGACGCTCGGCCCCGGATTGGGTGGCGATGGCCAGATTTTCCCCATGGCGCATGGCATTCTGCTCCAGCGGTTCGATCCCATCCAGAACACGGGCGAAATGGTGCCGCTCTCGCAAGCCGAGGATCCGCGCCAGGGACGGGCGCCGCATGTCCATTTCCAGCAGGATCGTGCTGACGGCTGGCTGCCTGCCCAAAGAAAACGCGAGGTTGAGCGCGAGAGTCGATTTTCCACAGCCCGGCCCAGGCGACGTGATGGCCACCCGCTTCCAGCCATTGGCACGCATGACCTGCAAAAGGCGGGTGCGCATGACATCGAACTGCACCGAATTTTCGCCGCCGGAAAAGGTCACGACATGGTTGCGCTCCAGCAACAGCGGCGACACCGAAAGGGGGGGGGAAAGCGCGCCACCGCTCGGCCAGGGCGAAGGCCTTGGCCTGGTCTGGCGTGTTTGGCAACAGTCGTGACGCCACTCGGGTAGAATGCTGGACTGCGGGCGCAGTTGGCGGGGCCGCAGCTGTGGTGCTGCCTGTAGCTGCGCCCTGTGCTGCGCTTCGGTCAGCGCGTGCCTTTGCAATGGCGGACTGGATCTTTTCCATTGCGCTCTCCTTATACCGCCACGGGATTGAGGGAACCCGGCAAGTTCGCCAAGCCCAGCTTGTTCAAAAGCTGATCGATCAACAGATCAAGCGGGCGGTAGAAGCTGTCAACCGCCCAAAGCCCGGCCGGGATGGTCAGGACCACCACCGTAAAGGCCGCAATGATGACAAGGCGACGGCGGCGCACCTGTCCTGCCGTGCGCAAGAGTGGCAGCGTCGCAAACGGGGTGATTCCCAGTTTCGCCGTCAAATCCTGCGGGCGGCGAATGGCCGTGTTCAGAACCTCCATCAGCAGGATCACCGCAAGCCCAAGGGCAATACCCGCTGCCACGCCACCAAAGGCAATCAGCGGGCGATTCGGGCTTTTCGGCTCACGCGGGGCGATTGCCTGTTCGATGACCGAGATGCGCTGCCCCTTGGCCAAGGCTTCGATCACGTCGCCGGTTTCGGCCCGCCCCAGGTTGGCGACAGCAAGATCATATTGCATCCGGGTGTTGGCGTAGTTGCGTTCAAGCGTGTCGATGGTGATGGCATTGCCAGGCGTCGCCTCGATCGAGACGCGCAAAGCGTCCATCTCGGCCATGATTTGCCCGCGCTGGTCGGCTATGAAACCAAGTTGACCGTCAATGTCAGCCAGTTGCAGCTCATAGATCGACAAGGCTGGGCTGGCCGGGGCCGTGCCTGACGCGGCCAGCTGTCCGGCAACCACCGTCTCCAGCGCTTCGATCTGCGCCCCCAGCATCTTGACCCGCGGGTTTTCGGGGGAAAGGACGGACAAAAGCTGCGCCATCTGGTCGCGCAGCGTGGCAAGCTGGCTTTGTTCCGGGGTCAGCGCTTCGGCGGGGCCCGCCTCTACCTGACCAGTCTGCTCATAGATCTGGACCAGCCGGGTACGACGGTCTTTCATGAGCGCCTCTTCGCGGTCCAGCTGCAGCAGCCGCTCTTGCGCGGCCGCCTGCTGGGTACGGCGGAAATCCAGACTGTCGGGCAGAGCGTCCTTGTTGGCGTTCTTGAAGGCCAGGATTTCAGCGCCTTGGCGGGACAGTTCCTGATTCAGCCGCTCAACTTCTTGCGAAAAGAAGTCGAGCGTCTGGCCCGCCACGGTCGTCCGCATGGCGATGTTTTCCTGCAGAATAAGCGTCACGACTTCGTTCGTGACGCTGGCCGAAACTGCGGCGGTCGGCGCTTCAAAACTGACCGAAACCAGTGTCGCTTGCGCTGGACCCCGCGCCACAGCCCCCCCGGTGGTGACAATCCGGATGCGCTCTCGCAGGTCCGCTACAATTTCATCGGCTGCCATCTGTCGGACCGAGATGCCCGGAGCCGGGGCATAGATCTGCAGCCGGTTGGCCATTTCCAGCAGTCGGTCGCGGGTCAGGATCCGTTGCTGGATGATCTGCAGCTGTTCCGTGGCTTCGGTGCGCACGGTTGACGCGGCCAGCTCGTCAGGGATCTGTTCGTTTTCGACCACCAGCCGCGCCTCGGCCAGATAGACCGGCGGCAGAAAGCGCGCCAAGGTCAGGCCAAGCACCGAACCGATGACCACACACAAAAGGAAGTAGGGTAAGCGCCGCAGAAAAAGCGAAAGATAGAACCGGACTTCCATTGCGTCATTCAACCTTGTTCGCATCACCTAGGTGACTTGGGGCATTCGCACCCATTCCGCCAGCAAAGAAGACACCGTCATCAAGAACCTGCCGCACTGTCTTGCGCAGCACAAACTTCTGTTGTTTCGAAAAAGCATAGACCAAGGCCAGGTCGCACAGCTGGTTGATTAGCCGTGGAACACCATGCGAGGCGCGGAACACCTCTCTGATGGCCAGCGGGCTGAAGATATCCCAGGCGGACTGGGCCACCGCAAGCCGATGGCGGATGTAACTGCACACAGTTTTCTCATCCATCGCGGTCAGATGAAAGCTTGAGGCCACCCTTTGGGCAAACTGCGTCAGGTCGGGCCGCAATACCAGCGAACGCAGTTCCGGCTGACCGACCAGCACCAACTGCAACAGATCATCCTTGCCCGTGTTGATATTTGTGAACATCCGCAACTCTTCAAGGCTCTCCCGGCTCAGGTTCTGGGCTTCGTCGAAGATCAGGATGACCCGTCGCCCTGCCGCATATTCCGCAATCAGTAGCGCCTGAAGCACAGCGAACAGATCGACGTATCCGGCTGTCGGTGCGGCCGGTTCACCCAGGGCCATCAGCACCCAGCGCAAAAGCTCACCCCGGTCGCCATGCGCGTTCGAAATCAGGCCGATTCGCACATCCTCCCCAACTGACCGGAGAAGCTTTTGCAAAAGCGTGGTCTTGCCTGCGCCCACATCGCCCGTGATCAGGGTGATCGGGGCTCGGGTCAGGATCCCATACTCCAGCATCGCAAAGGCCCTTTGATGCTGCGGCGACCAGAACAGAAAATCCGGATCTGGCAACAGCGAGAAAGGCCGTTCCGCCAAACCAAAATGCGCGTTGTAGATGTCGAGCGTGCTATTCATGATCCCTGCGGACATACCAGATTGGTCGTCCTTCTGCACCGTGCGTCTGATCATTCCAAGGCCTTACAGACCACTCTCGCAGAGAGTGGGCCCCTGGAACCGATCGATAGCTGATTCTATGGCATACCGCGTCGCGAGGCCCAAGCGTCACGCGCTTGAACGCCCATAATTCCGCCACAGAAGCGCCCCACAGGAAACAATAGCGCAGATAGAAATGATTGTCGATTTCAATAGCTTGACAGGCCGATTCGATGCGCAACACGTTAATTTTAGTTAGCGGTGGCTTCACCACGGTGATAAGGTCAGGCCAACAACAAGAAGCCTATTTGCCGCTGCTGCACCAAAGCTGCTCTCAAGCACTTCGATGCTGGCAATTCATTGTGTAAGTCTCCGTGCGCTCTGCGCTGTGCCAGTAAGAAAGTCTGAGATGACAGCCCATTACCGTTCTTCAGATCGGCCAAATCCGGCCTTTTCCACCGAGACCTCAGTTCTGATCAATCGCCGCCCCGGGCTTTACCGGAACGGCGTGAAGCGTTTGCTTGACGTGTCGGTTGTGCTGTTGGCGGCGCCCTTTGTGCTGCCGTTTGTCCTGCTTCTGGCACTTCTGGTGGCATTGGACGGGGGGAAGCCGTTCTACTCTCAAGATCGGGTTGGCAAGGCCGGGCGGACCTACCGCATGTGGAAACTGCGCTCGATGGTGGTTGATGCAGATAGCAGACTGTCGACCTTCCTTGCAGAAAACCCTGAAGCGCAAGCGGAGTGGGCGCACAGCCAGAAGTTGCGTCAGGATCCGCGGATCACACGGACGGGCCAGCTTTTGCGCCGGTCTTCGCTGGATGAACTTCCCCAGCTTTGGAACGTGCTGCGCGGCGACATGAGTTTGGTCGGCCCACGCCCCATGCTTCCGTCGCAGCGCGCTCTTTACCCGGGCGAAGCCTATTTTCGCCTGCGCCCCGGGATCACCGGCCTGTGGCAAGTATCGGCGCGCAACGAATCAAGCTTTGGCGCCCGTGCCATCTATGATTCGGACTACGACCAGACGCTGTCCTTCGGAACCGACGCGCGCATTCTGTTGGCGACGGTAAAGGTTGTCACACGTGGTACCGGCTGCTGACAGCCCCCTTGTCTGTAACCCTTATGTCGCCGATCTGGCTTGCACCTGGGACCGCTGCTGCATTTTGATCGGCATGATCTTCCAAGTGGAATAGACCTATGCGCCTCCGCCCCTTTCTGACCGTTGCCCTGATTGTCTCGACTCTGGCTCTGTCGGCCTGCCAAAGCGCCGAAGAACGCGCTGAAGGGCACTACCAATCGGCCCTGACCCTGCTGGAAGCAGGCGACACCGACCGTGCCCTGGTCGAACTGCGCAACGTCTTCGACCTGAACGGCTTTCACAAGGAAGCCCGCCAGCTTTACGCAGAAACCGTGTTGGCCCGCGGTGAGGTCAACGAAGCCTATGGCCAGTATCTGCGCCTGATCGAACAGTACCCTGACACGCCCGATGTGCGCCTGAAACTGGCCGAACTGGCAATCCAACGGAATGACTGGGAAGAAGCCGAACGCCACGGTCGTGAGGCTTTGCGCCTTGCCCCCGACCTGCCGGGCGTGGCTGCCGTACGCATCGTGCTGGACTACCGGCTTGCCGTGATCGACAGCAATGTTGCGGCCGCGAAGACCGTAGCCGACCAGGCCCGCGCTCTTTTGGTCACCGACCCCTCCAGTTCCTTGGCCCGCCGCGTGCTGATCGACCATTTGCTCACCGGCGATGACCCGCTTTCCGCCCTTCCCGAGATCGACCTTGCAATTGCCGCCGAACCAGATGCGTTCGAACTTTACGACATGAAGCTGCGGGTTTTGGCCCAGACTGACCGGGTGGCCGAGATCGGCACCCACCTGCAAACCATGTTCGACCGCTTTCCCGACAACGAAGAGGTGCGCGGAACGCTGGTCAACTGGTACCTCTCGCAAGGCGATACTGCGGGCGCTGAGGCGATCCTGCGCCGTCTGGCCGGGGAAAAGACCAGCGCGCCTGAGGGTCACATGGCCGTGTTGCAGCTTTTGCAAGTGTCCCAAGGCACCGAGGCTGTTCGCGCGGAACTTGAGACCCTGATCACCGCCAACACCGGCAGTCCGAACGCCGATCTTTACCGCGCAATGCGGGCCGCCCTGGATTTTGAGGCTGGCCAACAGACCGAAGCCATGGCCGAGATCGAGACCGTGATCGCAGCGGCCACGCCTTCAGACCAGACCCTTCGCCTCAAGGTGATGCTGGCCCGGATGCTTGAGGCCAGCGGCGACAAGGTGGGCGCACGCGCGCGGATCGAAGAAGTACTGACCGAAGACAGCGCCATGGTCGACGCTCTCAAAATGCGGGCGGGCTGGCTGGTGGCCGAAGATCGTCCGGGCGACGCCATTGTTGACCTGCGCGCAGCCCTTGATCAGGCCCCGCGTGACCCCGAAATCCTGACCCTGATGGCCCAGGCGCATGAACGCGACGGCGCAGTAGAGCTTGCGGGGGAACGGCTTGCCCTCGCGGTAGAAGTTTCGGGCAGGTCGGTCGACACCTCGCTGCGCTATGCCGCTTTCCTTGTGCAACAAGACCGTGCCGAGGCAGCCCTTGCGGTGCTGACCGATGCCCGTCAGGGCAATCCGGCCAGCGTCCCGGTCTTGACCCAACTTGCTGACCTGCACATGGCCGCGCAAAACTGGCCCCTCGTCGAAGAGATTGGTGCCACCTTGCGCCAGATCGGCACTGAGGATGCGCTTGAGGCGGAAAAGGCCCTGCAGACCGTGCTTTTGCTGAACCAGAACCGCGTGACCGAAGGGATCGCATTCCTGGAAAGCCAGATCGGCCAGGGCAGCGATGACCTGCGCGCCATCGCCATGGTTGTTCAGACCCAGGCCCGCGCTGGCAAGCTGGACGATGCTCGCAGCACCCTTGACGCTGAACTGGCCAAGCGCCCGGCGGAAACCCAGCTCCTCCTTCTCAGCGCCGGGCTGCATGCTATGTCCGGCGAAACCGCCGAAGCGGAGACTATCCTGCGTGACCTCATCGCCAAGGACCCCAGCGCCGAAGCGCCGGCGCGCCTGCTTTACGGCCTGCTGCTGGCGGACGGGCGGGCGGACGAGGCGACGGTCGTTCTGGATGCAGCCCTTGCCGCGCTACCCGCATCGGGCACTCTGCGCTGGCTCAAGGCGGGTCAGCTGGAAAGCGCTGGCGACTTCGAAGGCGCCATCGCGATCTACGAAGGCATGTATGCCGAAAACAGCGCCGATGTTGTGGTGGCCAACAACCTTGCCAGCCTGATCACCACCCACCGCGCTGATCCCGAAAGCCTGGAACGGGCCTTTGTCGTCGCACGCCGCTTGCGCGGGTCGGATGTTCCAGCCTTCCAGGACACTTATGGATGGATCGAATACCGCCGCGGCAATCTGGATGAGGCCCTGCTCCATCTTGAACCCGCCGCTGCTGGCCTGCCGCAGGATGCGCTGACCCAGTTTCACCTTGGCATGCTCTATGCCGCCTTGAACCGCCCGGAAGACGCCCGCCGCCAGCTGACCCTTGCGCTGGACATCGCGGGGGACAGCAAGTTGCCGCAGTTCGACCTGGCCCGCGAGACTTTGGCAGCCCTGCCCCCCGCGCCATAATGGGCCATACGGGCCAAATGCGGCGCAGAAGACACGTTATCCGCCATATTGGCGACGCAGTAGCACCAATATCGGCAATTCTTCTTTCGAAACGGGCAGATGCCCGCTAAAATTCATGTAAGGTCCGTGCTGCGGGCCAGTAAGGGGCCAGATGGTACGCGCCGTTGTCGGCCCAGGGGAGTGTGGAAGATGAAACGGGGATTTGCAGGGATTTGTGCGCGGGCCATCATCGGGGTCATCGGCAGCCTCGTGACGGTTCTTGTGCTGGCCTCACCCAGCGTTGCGCAAGACGGCTATCTGATCCGGCCCGGTGACGTTCTGCGCGTCGAAGTGCTCGAGGATCCGGGTCTGAACCGCGCAACGCTCGTATCACCGGATGGACGGATTTCCTTCCCGCTCGCTGGTGGCGTCGTCGCTGCCGGGCGCACGCTGGAACAGTTGCAGTCCGATCTTGCCACGCGGATCGCCTCAAACTTCGCCACCACACCCAACGTTTTCATCTCGCTTGAGAAACTGGCCGAGCCGCGCGCTGCCTCGGGCGGGGGTACCCGCGCAGCCGCCACGATCGAAGTTTTCGTGATGGGCGAGGCCGGCAATCCAGGAAAGTTGGACGTCAAGCCTGGCACCACCCTCTTGCAGGCTTTCGCGCAGATGGGTGGCTTTTCCCCTTTCGCCGCGACCAAGCGGGTACAGTTGCACCGGGCGGGCGATATCACCACGCTTAGCTATGACGCTATCGAACGCGGGACCAGCAAGGCGGGGGCCACGATCCTGCAGGATGGTGATGTGATCGTGGTGCCGCAGCGCAAGCTTTTCGAATAAGACCACACGGCACCAGAACGGGCCGCAAAGGTCGCGGGCGCAATAGGGCAGGCATGAAGAAAACGAGGCGGATCGCAGGAACGGCAGCAGGACTCGCGCTTTTTGCGCTGGTCGCACTGCCGCTTGCCGCGCAGGAAGATGGCGGGCTGCGGTTCAACTTCGGGCTGTCGGCCCGGGTTGAGGCGATCACCAACCCCGGCCTTTCCACCCCGGCCGACCCTGATACGACCCGGCTCACCTCTCGCCTAAGCTTCGGGCTGACCGACAGCACCCGTGTTGGATCCATCGCCCTGTCAGCAGCAGGTAGCCTGTCCAGCGACAGCGATGAAGACAGCCCTGATGGCCTGATCGACCCTGATTTCCGCCTGTCCTTGAAACGGATCGGCGCATCATCTTCGGTCGAACTGGCGGCGTTTCTGCGAGAGAACGACCTTGATACCCTGCGCGGTCTGGTGCTGGACCCGGTCACCGGCGGCGTGACCGAAGATGTCATCGGCGATGGCACCCAGCGCAGCACCGGGGGCACACTGACCTTTGACTTCGGGACCGATGGCCCCTGGGGCGGGTCGCTGACCGCTGGGCTGACCGACACCACCTACAGTGGCACCACGCCCGAGGCCGACACTCTGCGCACCAATCTTGGTGGCTCTCTGCGGTTTGCCCTGAACCCCGCGACCGAAGTGACAGCCTCCCTTACCTGGTCGCGCTATGACGAAGCCGGGGCGACCCCGCGGGACACCCTGCGCCCAGAACTGGGCATCCGGCGTGAGCTTCCGTCCGGCTTTGCCCTGGCAAGCGCCTTTGCCGAAGACACTGAAGACGGCACCCGCTCCGGCCTGTCCTTTGGCCGCAACTGGGCCCTGCCGGACAGCGCGCTGACCTTGCGGCTTGGCCTGACACGCGGGGTTACGGGTGATCTGTCCCCGACCGCAGCGCTTGACTGGCAACAGGACCTGCCGCGCGGCAACCTGACCGCCTCCCTGCGCCGCGATGTGACCGCTGGCGACGGCGACGCCGAAACCACTGCCACCACCGCAAGCCTTGGGCTCAGCCAGACCTTGTCGCCGCTTGGATCCGTTCGGTTTGGCCTGACTGCCAGCGAAAGTGAAGCCACCACCACAGCCGCAACCACCCGAAGCGCTGCTTTTTCCGCCACTTACAGCCACAGCCTGACCCAGGACTGGGCGCTGGACGCTGGTGCCACCCACCGCATCCGTCAAGAAGACGGCTTGGGAAATGCCACGTCAGACACCATCTTTCTGGAACTGCGCCGCGCCGTCGAGTGGCGCCCCTGACCGCAAAACAGCGTCATTCCGTCGCTGCGCCGATCCGCAACTGCAAAGGCGCCGGTGGCAGCACTGCCCATGACCGGACTGGCCTTCCATTCGCCGAAGCGACCATCACCGCCACCACCCGCCAACCACTGCCATCCCACTGCAACAGGGGCGCGCCTGAATTGCCCGACACCACCGGGCAATCCAGCGCAAGCAGTCCCGGCGGTGTAAGAACTGGCCTGCACAAAGCCGGTTGAGGCAAGACATCCGGGGCACTGCGGGCAAAACCGATCAGGGTAAGCGGGCCGTCCTCCAGACCGGCAATTGGCAAAGGCGGAAAGGCATCCACCGGAAATGGTGCCTCAAGCACGACCAGCGCCACATCTTGCAACAAATGCTCCAGCCCCGGAGAATCACTGCTTGGCAGAAGAATGACTTCAGCCGCCTTGCCCCATCCGGCCGGCCCGCCCCCAGCATCAATCGCAGACCACCCGGCAAAGAACTGAACACTCTGCGGGTCTGCGGCAGCCCCTCGCACGCAGTGTCCCGCCGTCAGTACCAGATCAGGCGCAACCAATACCCCGGTGCAGACTGCCTCTCCCGGTTCCGTTGCAATGCCATAGCTGATCCGGCCGATTGCGGGCGGCAGGACCTCGGCCCAGACGGGAAATGCGGCCAACAGCCCCATCACCACCGCTACTGCCCTGGCCGGTCTGGCCTCCTTCATCACCGCTGGCCCCCCTGTGCCCTGCTTCGATCATGCCGGATTGCCACGGGACGGCCAAGCACGGCGATTGATGCCGACGAAAGACTGTCTAACTTCCCGTGAACAGTGTGTTTTCCGGGCCGTTCCACTGGCCAGACCGCACCCACTCCGGTATTGTTTTTTGGTATTTTCAAGGGTTCCAAACGCCATGTCCGTCACCAACGTTCAAAGCCGCCTAGGTGCTGTCAATCCAGCCGGTCTTGGCTGGTTCATCCTTCTGGTGGTGGCGGCGGTGCCGGTCTTCTGGCTGGGTCTGGCCTCGCTTGTCTCGGCCTGGTCCACGGCCGAATACAGCCATGGCCCGCTGATCCCGTTGATCTCGCTTTACCTCTTCCTGCGTGAGTTGCGGCAGGCCCCGCCCCACGACCCCCTTGCCCCGGTTGACCGCAAACCCGGCGTGGCGCTGATCCTTTTTGCGCTGGCTTTCGGCATCTTCGGCAACCTTGTGCGTATCCCGGACCTGGTGACCTATGCGCTCATCCTCTGGGTCGGCGGCGTCGTTCTGGTCTGCATGGGTTGGGACCGGGGTCGGCGGCACCAGCTTCCCGTGCTGCACCTGATCTTCATGCTGCCCTTGCCGCAGTTCGTGTTCTGGCAACTCACGATCTTCCTGCAGCTGATCTCGTCCGAGCTTGGGGTCTGGTTCATCCGCCTCGCCGACGTGCCGGTGTTCCTGGAAGGCAACGTGATCGACCTTGGCGTCTACAAGCTGCAGGTGGCCGAGGCCTGTTCCGGCCTGCGCTATCTGTTCCCCATCCTGTCCTTCTCTTACCTCTTCGGGATCCTGTATCAGGGGCCATTCTGGCACAAGGCGGTGCTGTTCCTGATGGCCGCCCCCCTGACCGTGTTCATGAACAGCTTCCGCATCGGGATGATCGGCGTTCTGGTGAACAGCTACGGCATCGAACATGCCGAAGGCTTCCTACATTTCTTCGAAGGCTGGGTGATCTTTGGCGCCTGCATCGGCTTTCTGTTCCTGATGGCCATCGTCCTGCAGCGCATGACACCGAACCCCAAGCCCCTTTCGGACACGATCGATCTGGACACCACCGGCTTTGCCGACCAGTTCCGCCGCCTGCCCGGCATCGCCCCCGCCCGCGGGATCATCGTCGCGGCGCTGGCAACGCTGGCGGTATCCGTGGCCTTTGTCGCCACGCCCTCCCCGCCCGCCGTGGCCGTGGACCGCGATCCCTTCAGCCTTTTCCCAAGCAACCTTGGCACCTGGTCCGGCCAGATGTCTGAGCTTGAACCCGATGTGCTTCAGGTTCTCGGCGCCGATGACTACATCAACGCCACCTATCAGGCCCCGGGTGAAGTGGGCTATGTCAACCTCTTCGCCGCCTTCTACGAAAAGCAGACCGAAGGCTCCGGCATCCACTCACCCGAGGTTTGCCTTCCGGTCGGTGGCTGGGAGGTGTTCTCGATCACCCCCACGCAGGTCTCGATCCCCGACACGATCTACGGCGAATTCGTCGTGAACCGCGCGGTCATCCAGAAAGGTCTGACCAAGCAACTGGTCTACTATTGGTTCGAACAGCGCGGCAAACGGATGACGAACGACTATCTCGCCAAGGCTTCGGTCGTCTGGGACAGCCTGACCATCGGGCGGACAGATGGCGCCCTGGTGCGCTTTGTCACCCCGATCGGCCCGAATGAAACCGAGGCTGACGCCGAAGCTCGGATGCAACGCTTCATGTCCGAAGCGCTTGGCCGCCTGCCGCGGTTCATTCCGGGCTGATCGCATATCCCGCTCCGGCCTTGCCACCGCGCAGAGTCATGGGCCCGCCGGGTTCTGGCTGTCTTAGGCCCAACCCACACCATCAGAAAGACGGGCGACCTCAAGCAAAAAGGCCGGGCACTTGCCCGGCCTTTAAAGCGAACCTGTAACGGTTCGAACCTTAGACAGCCTTGCGGCGGCGCAGCGCTGCAATCCCGCCAAGCGCACCCAACAGCAACAAACCGCCAGCCGGCAGCGGAACCGGGACAGGAGCAAGGGCGAATTCGAAGGCCGCCTGATCACCGGCACGATTGAAATCCGAACGGAAAAACACCGTGTCGAAATAGAAATCGCTGCTGAACGTCACGATAGAGTTCGTAACGCCAGACGACGCATTCATGGTAGCGTTACGAACCTGCACACCGCTGACCGTATCGCACGTCTCACCAAAGCAGAATGTCACGGCATTGTAGTCGTCGAGCGACCCCCAAAGCATCATGAACGAGTTCTTGGCAGAGGTAAGCCTCAAAATTGCCGGCGATTGCGGCAAATCAGGCGACCCAACAGTGAAATACTCGGTCGTACCGCCTATGCCTTCATCATAGGGCGAGCGATACTTGCCGCCGACGCTGCCGCTCACAACGCCCGGAAGCTGCGACCACGTCGCCGCACCGATATCCGTACCAAAGCCCGAAACAACCCCGGTTGATTTGTTCGCACTAACGATGACAGTCGCAGCAGAGGCCGACGTCGCGAACGCCGCCACCAGCGCCACTGCAGTAAGAGCCTTCTTGATCATACTTGTACCCCAAGGTCGCCAAATCCACATTCACCCGTGGTTATGCCCGTGCTCACAACCGTAGCCAATCATTTTCCGCAGTTTTTAAGGAACTGCACAAAACTTACATCCTATGGTTGTGTTACTTTTTCCAAGACCGGCCTGCGAAGTCGAAAGCCAACGCATTTGTTCGGATCGGTGCACAGTCCAGAGCCTGATTTTCTGGCATGGGGTCGCGATCCTTGGCCTTGCGGTCACAACCCCGGCATGATTCGGCCAGACAACCGGCGCCGGACCAACCCGGAAAGCGAAGCATTTTCCGCTGCATGTCGATATCTGCCGCCACATCCCGCGTCAGACCAGACGCAGGCTGCTGGCCGGTTCCCAACCCAGGACCAGGATCGCTTTATCATCCGCAGCCTCGATGACCGCCAGCCAAAGCCAAGTCTCATTTCAAGGTCGAATGCAGCCCGCTCTGCCGGAACAACTGCCACCCGCCCGCCGGATCACGCCGCTTGCCACCATCGCAAAAGGGTGAAACCTGCCATCAGCCCGCCGATGTTGAAGATCAGGTCATCCACCTCAAAGGTACGGAAGGCGCAAGGGTAAAGGCCGAATAGACCTGTAAGCTGCGCCATCTCCGCCCCTCCCGAAAGCACCACCGCCAGCCCAAGCGCCGATCTCCACCCTGCCTTTCCCTGCCAGGCGAAGGCCGCACCAATTGCCGCGCAGAGCAGAAGGTTCATCACCGCCGCCTGCAGGACCTTGCTGCCAACCCAGCTGCGCCATGTGACAGCAGCAGGGTCATTCCCCTCCCAGGCCAGCATGCGCTGGATATGGGCAAAGGTCTCGAACGGCCGCAAGATCGGCGCCACGCCCCCCGCCGAGCAATCCAGAGCCGCCCGATCAGGAAGCGGGTATTGGGTCAGCGTCAGAAAGAAGCAGACCAGGAAGAGGGTCAGCGCGTGGCGAGGCCGAAGGCCGAACGGTAGCCGTAAGCCAAGCCACAGGAAAGCCGCGATCCCGGCCGAAATCAGCGCCGCTGGGCCGAGATAAGCAATGAGTTGGACAGGGGACACTCAGCCCTCGTCCGGCTTGGTGCCTTTGTCGGTCAGCTTGCCCCAGTTTGTCGTCATGATGCCGGTGCGGATGACTTTGGCCGGGTTGCCCGCAACGATCGAATTTGGTGGCACATCCTTGGTCACCACGGCCCCGGCGGCAATGACGGAGTGATCTCCGACCGTAAGGCCCGGCATCACAATGCTGCGCGCTCCTACCATGCAATACTTCCCAATATGAGTATGTGCGTGCTTTCCGACAACAACGTCATGGGTCAAGATCACTGCGCCAAAGTTGACGGCACTGCCTTCGCCGATATGAATTCCCCGCGGGTAAGTGCGATCCAAAACCGCTTTCAATGACACCAACGTCATCGGGTGGATGTCCATTTTCCACACCTTCACCAAATACAACCTGCGCAGGTATAGCAGTAGATCCCGCAGGCGCGTGCGGCATGTCGGAATGAACCCGTAATTGCTTACCGCTTCGAAAAAGGTGTCAGGATACCTTTGGAAGACCTTGCCTGGCATCACCGCTTACCCGTTCCTTCGAAAAATCAATCGGAAGGTTTCGGGGGAAAGTCTGTCGAGGACATGGCCTTGTGGCAAGCTCCCCTTGGTGCCGTCCCACATCGCCTTTGCTGCCTGACCCTCTCCCCTGCTCGTAAGTTGTGCCATCTTGGCAAAGCTATACAAGAGTGTGGTCGTCAGTGCGAAAGGAAACCACCTGCGGATGAATTTCATCCGGCTGCGAGACTTGAAATAGATTGAGAAGGCTGAGGCGGAGCGCTCCAACGTGGCAGACCCGATGGAACTGCCCGCCCGGTGGTAGATGATTGCTTCAGCGACCACGGCAAGCGGCAGTGGGCCGCGGCGCAAGGCCCAGTCAACCTCTTCATAATAAAGAAAATACTCCTCGGGGATCGAACCTGCCACATCCCAAAAGGCACGGCTTGCCACCATGCTTGCACCGCAAATGAAGGCGAGGTCCTCAGCCCGGGGCATTGCCGCCCCCGGAAATTCTCTGGACAGGTTGAAGTTGCCCGTCACTCCCGTCCAGCGGTTCAGCGTTCCCCCATCGCTTTGAATGACATCAGGCTTGTCATAATAAAGAACACGTCCCCCCATCAACGAGAACGGTCCACCATTATGGCGGGCAAACGCCGCGGGCGTTCCAGGCGGCACCACGCTGTCAGGGTTCAGGATCCAGACCCGGTCAATGCCAGGGTCCGCGAAAAGCGCCCGAAGCCCGACGTTCACTCCCGCTGCAAAGCCACCGTTTATCCCGGCCGGAATGACCTCCAGCGTTCCGGCAGGCACGGGCTTGGGCACCGGACGATGCGGAAAGGGCAGGTCGACCGGCGGGACATAGGCCGCCGCACCCGAAGCCCAGTCCCGGATCACCGCCACCCCGTCATCGGGCGAGGCGTTGTCCACCACCACCACCCGCAACGCCGTGCCGTCCTGGTTGGCGGCGGCAAGCAAGGTCTCAAGGCAGTCCAGGATCACGTCGGCAGAGTTGTAGGCAACCAGCACGACACCTAGCGGGGCAAGCGTCATGTTCGGGATATCCTTGGCCGATGGGCAAAGCGACTGAAGGTCGTCTGTCGCATCCGGGGTTCAACAGTGTCCGACGCACCAGACCCTTCCTGCGCCTGTTCGGCAGCGATCAACCAGACCCCGGCACCAAACATGAAGAAGACGAAAGAATAGACCGACCCCCAGACATGCACTGTACAAAGCGTGAAGGTCAGCCCCAGGAAGGTGAAGACCCAGGCCCGCCTGATCTGTGCCAGCACCGGGTCACCCGTGAAATCGCGTCGCATAACGCGGGCTATGACGTACGCATAGCCGATGGCAACCATGAGGAAACCCGGCACACCATTTCGGACCGTCATGACCAGCCAGAAATTGTCCATACTGCCGGAAAACATATAGTGCGGACGGATCCAGTCGCGCATTCCAAGGCCGAAAAGCATGCTGGAGGGAATGCCCTTTACGGCGCTGCCAAGCACATTGGCGATGCCCCATTCGAAGATCTGACCGCGCCAATAGGCGTTATGGGCCGAAAAGGTCGCATAGCTCATGAACACCCCGATTGGCGTTCGGTTCGAAAAGATGTCGATCACCACATAGGCCAGCGCAAAGAGGCCCACCAAAAGCCACCAGCGCCACTGGATGCGGTTGAACACCGTTGCCCAAGCGATCAGCGCGACCTGCAAAAGGATAGCGAGCCAGGCGCCGCTCGACAGGCCAAGAAACCCGGTCAAAGCAACGACAATCGCCGCCATCCAGCGCCGACTTTCCGAGACGACGCCCTTCAAGGCGACAAAGGTCAGCGAAAAGGCGACAGAACAGAAAAGTCCGAAATGGATTGGATGGGCAAACGGACCCTGCACACGCTCAAGCCCATGCGCTGGTCGATGCTGACAATCCCGACGCTGTTCACTAAAGGCAGCCGCGCGATATACTCAACGACCAGCGGCCTGCCCGTCTGCGCCTCATAGATTGCAAAAGGCGTCAGGCACAGCACGATCAGTGCCAGTGTTCGGCAGAGGGCGAGAAAGACCTCGGGCGTGCGGATATAGGCGCGGCCGATGGCGTAGCCGCCCAGAAACTCCATCCCGACCGATCCGACCTGTGTCACCACGGCCTCCGGGCTGTTGACGCCAAGCGCCACGGCCATCCACAGCGTATGGGCAACGAACAGCCAGTCGGTGATGATGACCCGCCCGTAAGCCCCCATCAGAAGCCGGATCAGGATCGGGACGATCATGACCATCAGGAACAGCCGCAGGGTCGACATCAACAGCGGCCCGGCGTTGAACCAGATCGGCACAACCACGCAGAACAGATAGATCACCACTGGCCAGGGCAGCTTGCCCGACATCAGGCCTGCGTCGATGCGGGCCTGGGTCTCTGCCGCAATCCCGCGAACGGCCAGACGGCGGTGGGCAGGTGCAAAGGATGTGGTGGCGTTGCTCATCGCGGACAGGGTAACTCTTTCGGCGGATAGGCCAAACCCCCTTTGCTGCAGCCGGGTGGTATCAGTCAAGCTGAAGCCGCGCGGCACCGATGCCCGCGCCATCCAACGGGCCCCCCTTGCGGTAATGCAGGCTGACGGGATCGGCTGGGTCCCCCTGCAAAAGCTTGTCGAAGAACCCCGCCTCGATCCGGGTCCGGTCCTGCACGGGCATGTTGTCGGCCACTTGCCAATCGGCCTGCCCCTCGAACCCCGCAACCTTGGAGACCACATTCCGCGCAATGGTAACATTCGCAGATCCCTCGGCCACGCGGATCTGCGGGGTCCAAAGCGTGGCGTTGTCCTTTTCGCCCTGGACACGGGGTTGCGCAGCACGGTGTTCCGGCGGATCGTCAGCCCGTCCGTCTCTCCGACGGTGATCCCGTGCAGATGCGCGTTCGCGATCACGTTCTCTTCGATCAGAATGTCGCGATAAAGCATCTCCGGCCCCGCCCGCCCGGTATCCACCTCTTCGTTGCGCATGAAGATCGACTGCGTCCACGCCCCCCGCCCCGAAGCCAAGAGATTGCCACGATGGTGATCATGCTAGAGGGCGAATCGGTGCCATTGGTCCAGAACTGGATCATGTCGGCATGATCCTTGCTGTTCACCGACCGGTTGAAGTCATGGATATGATTGTCCGCAATCGTCACCAGGCGGACCTGGGCAAAATTCATCCCATCCATCCGCAGGTCATGCAGATCATTCCCGCGTACTGTCACGTCGTCGCACCGCGCGACCACCAGGCCACGGTAAAAGTCACGGATCTCGCAGCGTTCCAGCGTAAAGCCTGAAACGTCGGTCACCCCCAGCCCGAAGGCCCAGCCGAACCCGTCATCAAGGTCTGACACCCCCTTGGCCTTGTCACCGTCGAAAAGGCAGGCCTGTAGGGTGATGTTGCGACTGTCGACCACCGTGAAGGGGCGATAGTGAATCTTGTCCCCGGGAGTGAAGGTGTAGTCAAACTCCAGCCCTTCCAGCACAAGATGCTCTACCTCGCGCAGGTCCATCCGCTGGAACCGGGGCCGGCGCCCAGGGTCAGCCGCGACCAGTGTCACGGGGGCGCCCGGCTCGCCCTTGAACCGGCGCAAGTCCAGATTGCCATAATCCCCCGGAGCGAGCGTCAGGACCTGGCCGGGGACAGCGCCCTTCAGCGCATCAGCCAGCGCTTCCGGGCCCGAAACAAGCATTTGCGCCCAAAGACGGGCCGGCAAGACCCCAGCGCCCAAGACTGTAGCCAGACCTGCAAGAAGGACGCGCCGTGTCGGGAAATAGCCATGAGACATGGTAAACGCACCTGGGACAAAGACACAAACAGTGTGCCGCGCCTCGTCCGGAAGGCCAAGTCATACTTTTGCAGCCAGGGCCGCAGAGAGGCCGCGCAATCGATCAATGTTGCAATGAATTCTGTCAGATGCTGCGAACAACTTCTGGCGGCAGTTTTGACCGCCCAGTCCCCTACCGCAAGAATTGCTGCTGCCAAGATCGGCTGACAGGTATCCAGGTTTCAAGAATCTCGAAGGCTCGATGCACACAAATCGCAAGTGTAAATGAGATGATGAGGGCAAATCCCGCTACCACCACCTGCGGCAGCTCTGCCTTTATCAGAACAAAGATGACGATCTCATGCAGCAGATAGACGAACAGCGTCACTGACACGAGAAGAGTCAGCATCCGCCCCAAAGCCACAGGGACCCGTACCGTAAGGTTCAATCCCAGCAGGAAAAATGCGCCAACCAGAACCGTTGCAATCATCGCCGACATGTCGATCTGGCTGAGAAGACCAAGAACCATGACCGATAGCACTCCGGTCGCAAGCATCTGGCTGCGGCCCTGCCAACTCTGCAGCATCCAGCCGATCAAAAACACCGAGAGGCATTCAAACAGCCCGCGCTGTGGCTGGTAAGGCAGATCAAACTTGGTTTGCAGAAGGGCAAGCCCAGCAAGACCAAGCACAGTTGCAGACGCTGCCAGCGCCGCCATTTCCCAACGACTCTGCAACAGTGCAGTTCGCAGCGAAGGCAAAGAAGCAATCAGCGCCAGCATGACCACAATCTGGGCATATACGCTGACAAACCAGTAGACCTCCAGAAGCGACCCTGTCTGCCACACCTTGTAATTGCCCAATAGCAGCCAATAGGACCATGGAACGCTGTCGCGAAACATGGCGTACCCCAAAAGCAGGATAAAATACAGCGGCACGATCGGGTAAAGCAGACGCGCCACGAACCGAAATGGCTGGCCAGCCGCAATCTGCTGAACTTGAAACCGCGCCATCGAATAGCCCATCAGTGCGATCAGCATCCATGTTCCGCCGTAAAGCGGATAGTCCGTCGCGTGCTGGGCGACGACCAGCGTGATCGCCAACAGCCTTAACAAGGCATCAACACCAATTCGCACATGGGCAGTGCCCACAACGGTGCTGTCCTGCACCATCGCCTCCAGTTCGGCCAGCCGCATGGTCTCCCAACCTTGAGGCGCTTGGCCCAACCGTTCTTCAAGCGCCAACTGCATCTGCAGGTAACTCAGCGAATCTCCACCCAAGGTGTTGAAACTGTCCTCAGGGTTGACCTGATCGCTGCGGGTGGCTTGTTTCAGCACCTCTGCAAGCGTTTGCCCGCCCGGCCGCTGGCTTCGGGTCTGCAGCCTGTCGACAGCAATCCGGCGCAGCGCCACTTGATCGGGTTTGCCAGAGGACAGTCGCGGCACCTCTGCTATGTGGGCGACATGGAAGGCAGAAGGCGGCAAGCCATAGGTGTCTGCCAGCGTTGCAGGCAAGTCTGCGAGGCGTTCCGGGTCTTGGTGCAAGATCACCAAAGTATCGTCCACGGCGACCGCATGGGCGCTGACGCCCCTGTTGACCAGAAAAGCCTCAATCTGGTCCAGGCTGATCCGCAATCCGTAAAGTTTCACAAAGCGCTTCATCCGCCCGACAATCCGGAAGAATCCCGCATCCGTGCGTTCTGCGACATCTCCGGTGTGCAGCCTGGTCACCCCCTGACCAAGCTGGAAATCAGCCCGTGTGGTCGCATAGCCCATCATCACATTCGGGCCCTCGTAGACAAGTTCACCCGGCTGTCCCGGCCCCAGAACCTCGGTCCCGTCCTCTGCAGCCAGCCAGATGCGGCCACCCGGAATAGCGCACCCGATCGTACCTGCAGCCTCTGGCAAGGCGTCTGGAGGAACATATGCGATGCGCGGGGCGGCTTCTGTCTGCCCGTACATAATGAAAAGATCCCAGCCGTTCTGGCGCGCCATCGCATGGAAACGGCGCACAAGGTCGGGCGCAAGCTTTCCACCGGCTTGGGTCATGTAGCGCAAAGACGGCAGTTCGCTTCCGGCAAAACCGCCATGGGCAAGCAATTCCATCTGGTGAGGTACAAAGGCAAGGCTTGTGACCCCAGCCTTTCGCGCCATGGCCCAGAAGTCGGGTTCGATCACCGATTGATGCAGCAAGGCAAGTGAAGCGCCAGCCGCCAGATAGGAATTCAAGACAGACAAGCCATATGAATAGTGCAGCGGCAGGGTCGTGGCCGCTCGGTCTGCCGGGGTCAGGCACAGATATTCTGCAATGGACCTGGCGTTTGCGGCCATGTTTCGTGCAGACAGCCGAACCAGTTTAGGGTCACCAGTGCTGCCGGACGTGGATAGCAGCACCCGCAGATCGGGATGCGGCTCGGGCGTGCTTGTTTCGGGCGCGCGTCTCAGCAAGGGAAGGGTGGCCCCGGCTGCAATGCTGATCTCGGGGTTCCATGCAGCCATCAGACTGCCTTCCAAGGCAATCTGGCCTGGCTCTAGGACAAGAACCGGATAACCCGCCCGAAGAGCCCCAAGATATGCCGCGACCGAGGCAGGTTCGGCAACAAGCTCAAGGGCTACAAGGCATCGACGGTTTGACGTCAGCTGGTGCAGAGATCCGGCCCAGTCGTTCGCAGAACGCGACAGGAAGCCGTAAGAAACAGTCTCGCCGTCTGGCCCGTAAAGTGCGCAACTTTCCTCTGGAAGGCCGTCAAAATCCCAGAACTCACGCATAGGCACTTCCAAGATCAACACGGGTAATTCCAAGCGCATCGTCGCCAATTCTGTTCCCTTATCAAGCAGTAAACTACGGCTGAAAATCATAGACTCACTGCAAAGCCTTCTCGACGGCGCGGAACTCCTTCCTTTGCGGAACAAATCGGCCAGACACACGGCGGACGGTTCATAATTCGGCAACTTCAGCCCCAAGGCGCCTGTCGCTATGCCACGGTCTGGCCAAGAACCCGCGATACGCCCCGGAACAGACCCAAACTGTCGTCGCTTTTGGCTTGCCTGCTTGCCCCATGCGATCAGGGCTTGCAGACCAAGGCCTCGGCGCGGCAGAACCCGGGTAAGCTTCGCGCCGCGCAAATCCACAGGGATTGGCAGACTGATCTTCGCTTTTGACCCGTCACCCAGGACCCAGCCTTCATGCCGTCTCGCCCGATCCGCGTCTCTTTGATCATGCACTCCAGCCGCTCCGACAATCTGGGCGTCGGCGCACTAACGGCTTCTGAAGTTGAGGTGCTGCGCGGCTGCGCAAGGCAGCTAGGCCGCGAGATCGAGATTACCATCTTGACTGGAAGGATGCCCGCGCGCCTATGTGACCGGCCCTGACATTCGCGCGGTTGATCTTGACGGCCGCTTCCTCAAAAGCCGCGCGGTTTCTTTGCCCTGGCCCGGCGGTCGGACCTCGTGATCGACATCGGCGCCGGCGACAGCTTTGCCGACATCTACGGCTCCGGGCGGCTGGTGCGGATGTTCGTGATGAAATTCCTCACCCATCTGGCGCGCACGCCACTGGTGATGGCACCCCAGACGATCGGACCCTTTACCAAGGGCTGGTCCAAGGTCCTGGCAAAACTCACCATGCGGCTTTCGGCGGTGGTGGCCACGCGCGATGCCCTTTCCACCCGGGCCGCCCGCGAAATGGGGGTCACCCGCCCGGTGATCGAGGCCTCTGACCTGGCCTTGGTTCTGCCCTACACCCCGCCCGGCCCACGCCCCGACGGGCCGCCGCGTGTCGGCATCAATGTCTCGGGCCTGCTCATGGGCGGGGGCTATACCGGCAAGAATGAACTTGGCATCGCACTCGACTATCCTGGCCTGGCCCGTGATCTCATCCGGCATTTTCAGGGGATTGAGTGCGAGGTTCACCTTGTGGCCCATGTGATCGTGCGCGCAGGCCGCATGACGGGCGAAGATGACTACCGCGCCTGCGCCGCCCTTGCTGCTGAGTTTCCGGGAACCGTCCTTGCCCCGGCCTTCGGCTCACCGTCCGAAGCGAAAAGCTACATCGCCGGGATGGATTTCTTCATGGGCGCCCGGATGCATGCCTGCATCGCGGCCTTCTCCTCGGGCGTGCCGGTGGTGCCCATGGCCTATAGCCGCAAGTTCGAAGGGCTTTTCGGCTCGCTCGGCTACACACGCACCGTGGATTGCACGCGCGAGGACGGCCAGGCGATCCTGGCCAAGATAGCTGCCGCCTATGACGACCGTGCCACCGTCGCCAGCGAGGGAGCCGCCGCCTTGGCCCGCGGCCGTACGAAACTTCAGGCCTATGAGGCCGCGCTCATCGCCCTGATGACCCGCGCCAATGGCTGACGCGGCGGTCATCATCCCGCATTACAACGACAGCGCGCGTCTGCTGCGCTGCCTGCAGGCCTTGTTGCCGGTCCCGCCCGGGATTGAGGTGGTCGTGGTCGACAACGCCTCGACCGAGCCTCTCGATGCGGTCCGCGCCCGCTTTCCCGATCTGCGGATCGTGATCGAACCTGCCAAAGGCGCCGCACTTGCCCGCAACCGGGGTGTGGCCGAGACGACAGCGCCGCGCCTTTTCTTCCTCGACAGCGACTGCGTGCCTGACCCCGACTGGCTTGCAACCGCCCTGCAGGTGGCGGGCCAGGCCGATCTTGTCGGTGGCGCGATCCGGGTCTTTGACGAAACCCCGCCCCCCCGCACCGGCGCCCAGGCGTTTGAGACGGTCTTCGCCTTCGACAACCGCAGCTACATCGAACGCAAAGGCTTTTCCGTCACGGCAAACCTTCTGACCCGGCGTGATGTCTTTGCCGATGTTGGCGGCTTTCTCTCCGGCTTGTCCGAGGATCTTGACTGGTGCCACCGGGCGAAAGCACGCGGCCATACTCTGGTCTACGCCGACACATTGCGCGCGGCCCACCCGTCGCGCGGGGACTGGACAGCGCTCAAGCGCAAGTGGCGGCGGCTGACCGAGGAAAGCTTCGGCGTGCACGGCAAAGGCGCAGGGGCGCGGCTGACCTGGGCGCTTCGGGCGCTTGCCATGCCGCTCAGCATTGCCGCCCATCTGCCACGCATCCTGCGCCATGACCGGCTGACACAGGGTGAGCGTCTGGCCGCGACAGGCGTACTGATCCGCCTCAGGCTTCTGCGCACCAGCTGGATGCTGCGCCAGGCGACGACTGGCAAGGCTGCCCTGCCCCCAGGCTAAGCTGCAAAGCAGCCGCGAAAGTGGTCACCCCCGCATCCGGATTACCTTGGCGGGCACCCCCGCCGCGATGGCATTGGCCGGGACATCGCGCGTGACCACCGCCCCCGCCCCGATCACACAGCCATCGCCCAGCGTCACACCCGCCGTGATCACCGCCTTCGCGCCGATCCAGCAATCCGCCCCGATCACGACATCCCGCTCGGTCATCTCCTGCTCGGTGATGCGCTGCTCGGCGGCCAGCCCGTAATCCGCCGCCGTGACGAAGCATCCCGGTCCGAAGGTCGTCCGCGCGCCCACCTTGATCCAGCCCGAGCTCCGCCCCGCCCAAAGGGCGACATATTCCCCGACCTGCACCTGGTCGCCCAAGGCAATCCGCTCCCCATTCCGGAACGAGGCATTCGGCGCCAGCCGCACATCCCGCCCCAGCGTCAGCTTCGGCCGCTGCAGCGCATGGCTGTAACCCCAGTAGTGCAGCATCCGGAGCGGGTGGATCAGCACCTGCAAGCTGAACACCGACCCCAGAACCCGCCGCACCCGCTGCCCCGGCCCGTCCGACTTCACCACCATCCCCGCCCGCCTATGCTCCCGACCGCCGGCCAACCTATACCGGACCCCGAACTGGGTCCATCATGCCGTGCCGAAAGCTGATCCCTTAATTCTGAGCCTACGGCCTGTCTTTCTGAGGCGCGCTCACTCGGAAAACGTCGTGGTCAGGCGCCGCGCCGCATAGTGGCGCAAGTCGCGCATGCTGTAGATCAGGGCGCCCAACAGGACGAGGGCCAGACCAGCAACTTCCCAATTCAGCATTGGCGATGCCTGCAAGGTGCTGTGCTGCGCAAATCCAGCCGCCGACACCGCCATCAGGGCTGCGGTCAGCCCCAGACACAGCACCAAGGGTCGCATCGACAGCCCGACCCGATAGCGGACCAGCACAAGCGAAACCGCAAAGCCGATGGCCTCTCCAGCGATGGCGATCCAGAGCACCTCCACCAGGCCGCCGCCCTGCTGGACCACGACCCATGCCACCGGCAAAAGCGCCACGCGGACCAGATTGGCCACCACCGCGTTTTCGGTCTGGCCGCTGGCCAGTGCCACGATGGACCCGCCGCTTTTGAACACGCGCAGCGCCTGCATTACTGCAAGCCCCGCCAGAAGCGGCACCAACTCGGCGTATTTGGGGCCAAGGAGCACATGCACCAGCGGGTCGCCGACCAGCAGCACGGCCACGACCAGCACCGTCCCGACCAGAAGCCCGGCTTGCAGTGTTGCCCGGGCTACAAGGCCAAAGTCATGCCCTCTGTGCGCTTGGACCGGCGCACCGGACTGCAAGGCTGACAGCTGCGGCAGAAAGAACGACTGCAGGCTTTTTGCCATCACCAAGGTCGGAGTCAGGGTCAGGGTGATCCCCATCGAAAAGATCGCAAGCTCTGCCATGCCCAACTCGCGCCCGACGATCAGCTTTTCGCCGTTGAAGACCAGGAACAAGAGCACGCCATTGGCCAGCAAGGGCCAGCCAAAGCGGAAGGATTGCGCCATGATCTGGCGGTCAAACAGCAGCCGGTAGGGCCTTTCCGCCACCAGGTGCGAGGTCAGCACCGTCACCACCGCCTGCGCCAGGATCGCCCAGAGCATCACCCGCCAGTCGCCGAACCACACCGCCAGCGGCCAGACCACCGCCAGCGATACCGCTGCGGGGACCACCCCGGTCAGGATGCCCGGCAGAAACACCATCGTGCGGTTCAGCCGGTAGATGTCGAAATGCACCAACGCATTCAGAACCGGCACCAGCGCCAAAAGCTGATAGGCCCAGGTCACCTCTTCCACGTTCAAAAGCCGCGCAATCGGGCCTGCCAGCAGGAAAAGCACAAGCCCCGCCACCACGCCGCGCAAGAGCTGAAACCCCTGCAGCCCGGCCTGCAGGCGCGGGTCATTGCCGTCCTTGGCCTGCACGATCTGTTGCTGCAGCCCCAAGGCCGACATCATCTCGACCACCGCCATGCTGATCGCAAAAGTGGCCGCAATCCCGAAATCCTCGACCGAGATCAGCCGCGCGACGATCAGCGTCCGCGCCAGAAGCAGAAGGGACGCAAAGGCATTGCCCGACAGGATCAACAGGGCTTTGCGAAACACGGGACCAAGGGCCTTTCAACGGGCAACAGGGGCGATCCACCCGCTTGTTTCGCTTTGCCTGCACCGGGTCAAGACCTAAGGCGGAAACGCAGGAAGCGGTCTGGAAAAAGCCGGAAACTTGGGGTTTAAGGCAAGTCAGTCACCCAGGACGCCAACAGGATCATCGCCCGCATGCAACGCCCGGATCAAAGCCCCGCTCTGGCGCGGGTCATGCGCGGCGAACTTTGCGCGGGCTGCGGGGCCTGTGCCGCAATTGCGCCTGGCAAGGTCAGCATGGCGGTTGCGGAACCGGGCTACCTGCGCCCCGTGCAATCCGCGCCCCTTGATCCGGCCGAAGAGACGGCGATCCGCAACGCCTGCCCGGGTCTTGGCGTAAAGGTCGCGGCTGAGGGGCGGGAAAATCCAGTCCTCTGGGGCCCCCACATCAGCATGCAGACCGGCTGGGCGGCGGATGAGGGCTTGCGCTTTGCCGGGTCCTCCGGGGGGGCGCTGTCGGCGGTCCTTGTACATCTACTGGCGGCGGACGTGGTGGATGCGGTCGTGCAGACCACCGCGAGCCCAGTCCTTGCGATTGGCAATTCAAGCGTGGTCAGCACGGATGCGGCCGCCATCACCGCTGCCGCGGGGTCGCGCTACGCGCCCTCTTCGCCTTTGGCAGACCTTACCACCCGCCTCGCTTCGGGCCGTCGTCACGCCTTTGTCGGCAAGCCATGTGATGCCGCCGCCCTGCGTGCGATGGCAGCAGCGGACCCGAAAGTGGCGGCAAGCTTTCCGGTCATCCTCTCGTTCTTCTGCGCTGGTGTGCCCAGCCATGCTGGTGGCCAGGCGGTGCTGGAAGCCCTTGGCGTGCAGCCGTCAGAGGTGGCGCGCTTTCGCTATCGGGGCATGGGCTGGCCTGGCCGCGCCACCGCCACGCTGAAGGACGGTACCGAACGATCCATGAGCTATCATGACAGCTGGGGCAAGATCCTCAGCCGTCATGTGCAATTGCGCTGCAAGATCTGCCCGGATGGGGTGGGCATGACCGCTGACATCGTCTGTGCCGATGCCTGGGAAAGCGACGCGCAAGGCTACCCCCGCTTTGCCGAAGCGCCGGGGATCAGCCTGATTGTGGCACGCACCCCGCTTGGCGCGCAGATCCTGGCAGCGGCCACCGCTGCCGGGCACCTGCACATCGCGCCCTTCGACATTGCCACGCTTGCGGGCATCCAGCCCGGACAACGCTTGCGCAAACGCTCCACGCTGGCGCGGCTTCTGGCACTCCGCCTCGCCGGGCGGCCGGTGCCGGACTATCAGGGGATGCAGCTGAAAGCCGCCGCCCGGCAAAACCCGCTAAGCACAAACCTTCGCAACTTCCTGGGCATGCTGCGGCGTCTGCCGCGCAAAGGGCAGCTTCGCATCGATCCGCCGTCCTGAAAGGCCCCTCAGCCCGCCGTCTTTGCCAACAAAAAAGGCGACCCGTCGGGGCCGCCTTTCGATCCTATTGCCTTGTTACAGCTCAGGCCGCGCGACGGCGCCGCCCGACAGCTGCAAGCCCGCCAAGCGCCAGAAGCATCAGCCCCGCCGCCGCCGGCACCGGAACCGGCGTCACAGTGACAAGGTTCTGGCGGGTGGACTTGTCCTTACTTTCCAGGAAGGTCAGGTTCCATACCTTTTTCCCGTCGAACGTCTTCGCAGCTTCCAGATACTTGTTTGCCTGCTTGATGATTTCTTCGCCCGACTCGTCGCTCTTGATCGCAAAGGTTCCGCGTCCGGCGGCTGCGTCACCGTCGTAGAGCGCATTCCACAAAGCCACCTGGAACGCAGCGGCTTGCGTGTTGCTGTTCAGCTTGACGCCTGCGAAGTTGGCATCAAACACCGACTGGACGAGCTTCATCTCGGCCCTGCTAAGGCCATAGCTGTTGCTGAACGGCGTCTTGGTGACCATGTAAGGCGTGGCCACCCCGTTCGGCGCAAGAAAATGCTCAAGGTCAAGGCACCAGGCAACGAACTTGCCCAGCACACTGCCGCCCGCTGTCACATCCACCATGTTGAACCCGTAGGCGCCGGACGACCTGGGCGGATTGCTGACCACAGTGGGCACCGACTTGAAGCTGACGCCACCATTCGCCGTCCCGCCGTCAAACTTCAGCGAAACCGTGCTGGCCGAAGCCATCCCGACAGAAAACGCCAGGGCTGACGCGATGACGATGGACCTGAAAACCGACTTCCGCACTTTGGGCAAACCTTCCTTAACTACATTGCTGCCAGATTAACAGTTACCGGGCCGGGTCAAAAGCCAATTCGCCCTGCACCCGCGCTTTGCAACCCTTGGCTGAAGACTGCACGACACGCGCGATCCACCCTCGCCGACCGGCTGCCGCTGTTGCCGAACCGATGACAATCGGGCCGCTTGGTCTGCCCTTCCAGCCGCGAATCACCTGCAAAGCTTGGCCCTTGCCAGCCCGCCCCCCTCGCGCCACTGTCCCGGCCATGCGCCACAGTGCCTATCGCCTTAGCAATGCCGTTCCCTGGTCCGTCTGGATGCTGGCCTTCTTCTGCCTCCTGCCCGAACTCGTGCTTCTGGGGGCGGATTGGGGGGTCTGGGGCACAGCGCGCTGGCGTCCGCTGACCTACACGCAAGGGGCGTTCTGGGCCGGACTGCTGTACGGCTGGACCCCGAACTTTGCCCTGCAACCAGTCACGATGTTCGTCAGCTATGCCTGGCTGCATGCAGGCGCGCTGCACCTTGCTGGCAATCTTCTGGCCCTTCTCTGGCTTGGCCCGCAAGTTGTGGCCCGGCGTGGCAATGCGGGGCTGATCGGGCTGTGGCTTCTCGCCATGCTCGGGGGCGGCGCGGCCTTCGGGCTGTTGACCACCAGCGCCGCGCCCATGGTCGGCGC
>JAAUPC010000279.1 GCA_012036325.1 Paracoccaceae bacterium | reverse complement strand
GGCCGGGTCCGGTTCCATACCAAGCCGCGCCGCAGGCAGCGCGCGCGGCGGGCGCGGCCAGTCTGATCCGTTCCGGGTTGGAAGCGCGGGCACCGTCATGTGAACAAAGATAGAACAAATTTTGCGCAAGGCAAGCCTGCGCTCCTGACCCGGCCCCTCTGGCAAAGGCCGGAAAACTGGCCTATGTCATGGGGAAATGACCTTAGCGAGGCAGCGATGGCGAAGATCACTTACGTGGAACACGGCGGCAAGGAACATGTGGTGGACGTGGCCAATGGCCTGACCGTCATGGAAGGCGCGCGCGACAACGGCATTCCGGGGATCGAGGCTGATTGCGGCGGCGCCTGCGCTTGTTCGACCTGCCACGTCTATGTCGATCCGGCCTGGGTCGAAAAGTTGCCGAAGAAAGACAGCATGGAAGAAGACATGCTGGATTTCGCCTGGCAGCCCGATCCGGCCCGTTCGCGCCTGACCTGCCAGCTCAAGGTCTCGGACGCGCTGGACGGTCTGCGCGTGCAGATGCCGGAAAGCAGATCTGATGCGTGCGGGGCTGGCGTTTCTGCTGGCGTTTCTGCTGGCCCTTGCCGCCTTTCCGGTGGCCGCCCGCACGCCGCTGCCGGTGCATGGCGTGATCGCGGCGGAACTGACCCTGCCCACCGACCACTACGCCCATGCCGTTCTCGGCGACGCGCTGGAATGGGGCGGCTTGGCGCTAACTGTCGACACCTGCCCGCCTTGTGCCGACCGTCGGCTGATGGCCTTGACCATCACCCTGCCGCCCGACCGCGTGTTTGAAGATATCACGGCCCGCGTGGTGGACGTGACCGGCGATGGCCTGGCCGAAGTGGTGGTGGTCGAAACCCACCTGCAAAACGGCGCCTCGCTTGCGGTTTACGATGCCTATGGCCGCCGCATCGCCACCCCCTTCATCGGCCAGTCGAACCGTTGGCTTGCCCCGGCAGGGGTGGCCGATTTCGACGGCGACGGCCGGGTCGAGATTGCCTATATCGACCGCCCGCACCTGCTGAAGGACCTCGTCTTTGTGCGGCTGGAGGGCGACCGGCTGGTTGAAACCCTGCGCCTGCCGGGTCTGACCAACCACCGCATCGGTGACGATTTCATCTCGGGCGGGCTGCGCGATTGCGGGCAGGGGCCAGAGCTGATCCTTGCCTCGCCCGACTGGACCCGCCTGATGCGCGTCCGCGCGGGCGTGGTAGAAGACCTTGGGCCAATGCCGCCCGAAGGCTTGACCATCCCGCCCTGCTGATCAGCCCTCGGGCTTGGTCAGCCGATCCGCCTTCTTGCGCACCAGAACCGTGCGCAAATCATGCATCGCCAGCAACAGCGCATCGGTCACTGCGTCCAGCTCTGCATCACTGGCCCGCGCCTGCGCCCATTGCGTCGTCAGGTTCAGATGATCCACCGCGCGCAGGATGTCATCCACCTCGCGCGCCGCCAGAAGAGTTTGCCGCTTGGCAAGCCAGTCGTTGATCGCAGCCAGATCGGCGGGCGACAGTGCCACATCGCCATGCGGCTTGATGTTGCCGTTCTTGACGTTGACGGTGGCAATCTCGTCCATCTCGATCCGGCGCTGACGGTTTTCCGTGCTGAGGCGAAAGACCACAGCGCCGTTTTCGCGCACCCGGAAGTAATAGTCGGGAAGGTCAGCCGTCATCGCCCCTGCCTGTCACCTGTCATGCCTTGCCCCGAAGGGTTCCGGGTCTGGCCCAATTCCTGGCACCACTATCTTCCCTGCCATTCCTCTCGGACTGCGGGGCAGTCGTCAACCCGCAACACGGGCTTGCCACGCGTCTGGCCCCTTCAGACCAGCGTAGCGCAGAAGCGCTGGATGCGACTGCAGGCCTCGCGCAGGACCTCATCGCTGGTGGCATAGCTGATCCGAAAGTTCGGCGACAGGCCGAAGGCCGCACCAAATACCACCGCCACGCCGGTTTCCTCTAGCAGCGCAGTTGCGAAGACTTCATCGTTGGAAATCAACGTGCCGGCGGGCGTCGCTTTGCCGATGCAGCCCGCGATGTCGGGATAGACGTAGAACGCGCCTTCCGGCTTCGGGCAACGGATGCCCTTGGCTTCGTTCAGCATCCCCACCACCAGATCGCGGCGGCGCTGGAACACCATACGCCAGTCGGCCAGAAAATCCTGCGGGCCGCTCAGCGCCTCAAGCGCGGCATATTGGCTGACCGAACAGGGGTTTGAGGTGGACTGGCTCTGGATCGTCCCCATCGCCTTGATCAGCGCCACCGGCCCCGCCGCATAGCCAATGCGCCAGCCGGTCATCGCATAAGCCTTCGACACGCCATTGCAGGTGAGGGTGCGGTCATAAAGCCCGGGCTCCACTTCAGCCGGGGTGCAGAATTCGAAATCGTCAAAGACCAGGTGTTCGTACATGTCATCGGTCATCACCCAGACATGCGGGTGCCGCATCAGCACATCGGTCAAGGCCTTCAACTCAGCCCGCGTATAGCCAGCCCCCGTGGGGTTGGAGGGGCTGTTGAAGATGAACCACTTGGTCTTCGGGGTGATCGCCGCCTCAAGCTGCTCGGGCGTCAGCTTGAACTGGGTCTCGATCCCGCATTCCACCGTGACGGGCGTGCCCCCGGCCAGCAGCACCATGTCGGGATAAGAGACCCAATAAGGTGCCGGGATGATGACCTCATCGCCCGGATTGCAGGTCGCCATCAGCGCGTTATAGAGGATCTGCTTGCCACCCGTCGCGACGCTGACCTGTGCCGGAGTGTAGGTCAGCCCGTTTCCTTCAGGAACTTGGCACAGATCGCCGCTTTCAGCTCAGGGATGCCATCCACCGCAGTATAGCGCGTCTTGCCCGCATCCAGCGCGCGCTTGGCGGCATCGCGGATGTTCAGCGGCGTGTCGAAATCCGGCTCGCCTGCGCCAAGGCCGATCACATCCTTGCCCTCGGCTTTCAGGGCCTGCGCCTTTGTGGTGACGGCGATTGTGGGCGAGGGTTTCACACGGGAAAGCGTGTCGGACAGGAAGGCCATCAGTCAACACTCCGTTAGGTGGTTTGCGATTGTCGGCTGCAGGTCTTAGGGTGGCCCCCTGACCGACACAAGCGATATCGGAAGAAGGAGAGGCGCAATGGCGGAAACAAGCACCGAGACTCGCTGGTTCGCGGCGGATGTGGCGACTTTTGGCGACAGGCTGGCGGGCGCGCGCGAAGCGGCAGGACTGACCCAGGAAGACCTGGCACAACGACTTGGCGTCCGGTTGACCACAGTGCAGAACTGGGAAGAGGACCTTGCAGAGCCGCGCGGCAACCGGCTGCAGATGCTGGCAGGGATGCTGAACGTGTCGCTGTCCTGGCTTTTGACGGCGGAAGGCAACGGCCTTTCGGGGCCAGATGAGGTGCGCACGTTGACGCCCGAGGCCGAAGCTGCGCTGGCCGAGCTTCAGCGACTGCAGGCCGGGGCGATTGCCTTGGCGGACAATTTGCGCCAGTTGGAACTGCAGGTGCGGCAGGTGATGCGGGCGGCCTGACAGCGGGACAAGATCAAAATGGGAGGGACCATGGAAACGGCCGAAGCGCGCCTCAAGCGGATGCGGATGCGGTCCTGGCGGCGTGGCACCAAAGAGATGGACCTTGTCCTTGGACGCTGGGCTGACCAGCACCTCGCCGGTCTGGATGCGGCGGGGCTCGACCTTTACGACGCGCTTCTGGAAGAGAATGACCAGGACTTGATGGCGTGGATTTTGGGCCAATCCAGCCCGCCCGCCGCGATTGCGGCACTTCTGGCACAAATCGCCTCCCATGCCAGCGCCCGGCTGCGCACGGTAGGGTAACCCGATCCGAAGAAATCGTCACGAGTTTACGGAATGTTTGCCGTTTGTGCTGATTCTGTCCGCCATTGTAACGGTGGAGGAACGGCATGACTCACCAAGACCCGCTGCTGGATGGATCGCTGCGCGCGTTCCTGTCCTGCTATCTTGACAACCTCGCCTTGGTGGAACGGCTGCACCGCTTGCTGCTTGACGTCATCAAGGATGAATTCGAACGGCTGGGGATCCTTGAGATCAACTCGGTCCAGGCGCTGCTTCTTTTCAACATCGGTGAGAATGAGGTGACCGCAGGCGAATTGAAATCGCGCGGCTACTACCAGGGGTCGAACGTCAGCTACAACCTGAAGAAGCTCGTCGAACTTGGCTACATGCACCACCAGCGGTCGGAAATTGACCGCCGCTCCGTCCGGGTGCGCCTGACCGAGAAAGGCCGCCACGTCCGCGCCATGCTGAACGACCTTTTTGCCCGGCACGCTGAAGGCATGGAAAAGCGCGGGCTGATCGACGCCTCGGGCATGGATGACATCAACACCTCGCTGCGCCGGATGGAACGGTTCTGGACCGAACAGATCCGCTACATCTACTGACCCGCGCCCTGCTGGCCCGCCAACGGGTCAGTTGACCTTCCGGCCGGGCAGAAAGGGCAGGGGGGCCACCGGCAAACCGTCCTCGATCATCTTGCGGGCGTCCTCGGGCCCGGCCTCGCCGTGGATCGACCGCTCGGGTGCCGTGCCTTCATGGATGCGGCGCGCCTCGGCGGCGAAGTTCATCCCGACATATTCCGAGTTTTCCGCAATCTGCTTTCGCAAGGCGGCCATCGCCGCCTCCAGATCGCTGGCCGGATCGCGCAGGTTCGGCGCTGGGCTCTCCGGCTTCGGGGCCTCCTCCGGTGCCCGCGTCGGGCGCAGGTTGGGGGCCATCAGGTCTTTCTCCACCTCAGTTGAGCCACAGACCACACAGGCCAGTTGCCCAGCCGACTGCAGCGCAGCAAAGCCCCCGGCATTCTGGAACCAGCTGTCAAAGCGGTGCCCCGCCGTGCATTTCAAGGTGTAGCGGATCATCTGCCCGTCCCGTCTGCATCCCCCGCACCCGAACTTAAGGGCGCGGCCCCCAAGGTCAATGCACGGGCCAGCCCATCGTAGCCGTCGACGCCGGTCCAGGCGCGGCCGTCCGCCTGTGGCCGCTGTCGTCCC
>JAAUPC010000278.1 GCA_012036325.1 Paracoccaceae bacterium | reverse complement strand
GATATTTTTCCAAAAGAGACAAGCAGAAGGGGTCAGAGCTTGGCGGCAGTCACCTCGACCTCGACCAGGAACTCGGGGCGGGTGAAGCCGGAGACGATGACGAGGGTTGAGGCGGGAAGGCGCGGGATCCCGGCAATCCAGGCGTCGCGGGCGGCCATGTAGCCGGGCATATGGGCGCGGTCGGTGACGAAGGCGTTTATGCGGATGACATCGGCGGGGGTCATGCCCGCTTCGGCGAGGATCGCGGCGCAGTTCTGAAAGCAGAGGTCAGCTTGCGCGCGGGCGGTGTCGGGCACCGTGCCGTCGGCGGCAAGGGCCAGTTGGCCGGAGGTGACCACAAGCCGCGCGCCGCTGGGCACCTCAACCCCATGGGCATAGGCCGCGAAAGGGGGCGCAATGGTGGGTGGGGTCAGCATGCGCATGGGCGGCTCCGGTTTGGGCTGGTCTGATTGGGGCAAAGGGTGGGGCAAGGCTGGCGGCTGTGGGACCGGACTTGCCAGCGCGGCGGATGATTTCCTTGCCTTGCGGGGCATTCTGCGTAAGTTTTCAGCAGTGAAGCGCAGGTTCTGCCCGAAGGGAAGGCTTTTTCACCGGATTTCCACCCCGGTACCGCAGTCCCCCCTCGCCTTGGCCCGCCCGCGATCTAGGCTGGGTGAAAGAATAGAAACCGACAGGAGAGCCCTACGATGTTGACCAAAACCCTGCTTGTCCAGACCTCGGCCCTTGTGGCCGCCTTGGGCCTTGCCGCCCCGGCGATGGCTGAGAACGTTCCCGTTGTCTTCGGCACCAACTGGCTGGCCCAGGCCGAGCATGGCGGATTCTACCAGTCGGTCGCCGATGGCACCTATGCCGCCTGCGGCCTTGACGTGACGATCCAGCCGGGCGGGCCGCAAGTAAACAACCGCGCGCTGATGATCGCGGGCAAGGTCGATTACCACATGGGCGGCAACCTTCTGGAGGCGTTCAGCGCGGCACAGGAAGGCATTCCGATCGTCGCTGTCGCCGCGAGCTTCCAGAAGGAACCGCAGGTCATCCTGACCCACCCGGGCAAGGCCGAGACCTTTGAGGATCTGAAGAAGCTGGACAAGATCCTGATCGGGGATCAGGGCTATGCGTCGTTCTATCAGTGGATGAAGGCCGCCTACGGCTTCACCGACGAACAGCGTGAAGTTTATACTTTCAACCCGGCCCCGTTCATCGCCAATGAAAACTGGGGTATGCAGGGGTATCTGTCGTCCGAGCCCTTCTTCGTCGCCAAGGAAACCGGCTGGGAGCCGGGCGTGTTCCTGATTGCTGACGCGGGCTATTCGACCTATTCCACCCTGATCGAGACTATGGCCGATACCGTGGCCACCAAGCCCGAACAGGTGACCTGCTTTGTCGAAGGGTCGATCAAGGGCTGGTACAACTACATCTACAACGACAACAGCGCCGCCAATGCGATGATCAAGGCGGACAACCCGGAAATGACCGATGAGGCCATCGCCTATGCCATCGAGAAGATGAAATCGGCCGGGATCGTGGATTCGGGCGATACCGAGACCATGGGCATCGGCGCGATGACCGAGGCCAAGGTGAAAGACTTTTTCGACAAAATGGTGACGGCGGGCGTGGTTCCGGCTGATTTGGACTGGTCGGCCACGATCAACACGACCTTCGTCAACAAGGGCGTCGGGATGGACCTGAAGCCGAAGATGTAAGGACCAGCGTAGGGTGGGCAGGTTGCCCACCCTACCCATGCGCATGACCGACCTGATCCACAGACAGATCCTGCCCCTTGGCGCGCGGCCACACCTGATGCAGTTGCAACAGGTTGGCAAGGTTTTCAACGGTGGCGTCACGGCGCTGCATGACATGTCGCTGGCGGTGCAGGAGGGGGACTTCATCTCGCTTCTTGGGCCGTCTGGCTGCGGCAAGTCCACGGCGCTGCGGCTGATTGCCGGGCTCTCTACACCGACCTCGGGCCGGATATCGTGGGAGGGCGGCAAGGGTGCCGGCGATCTGGGGGTGGTGTTTCAGGAACCCACCCTGATGCCTTGGGCGACCGTGGCGCAGAATGTCTTCCTGCCCTTCCGGCTGCGCGGCAAATCCTTTGCCGAGGTCAAGCCCGAGATCGACGAGGCGCTGGACCTGGTCGGCCTGGCGAAATTCGCTGATACCTATCCCCGGCAGCTCTCGGGCGGCATGAAGATGCGCGTTTCCATCGCGCGGGCCTTGGTCACGAATCCCCGGCTGATCCTGATGGATGAGCCTTTCGCCGCGCTGGATGAGATCACCCGCCACAAGCTGAATACCGACCTCCTCGCCCTGCGCGAACGCATCGGCTGCACGGTGATCTTCGTGACACACTCGGTCTTTGAAAGCGTCTTCCTGTCCGACCGGATCATCGTGATGGCCGCGCGTCCAGGCCGGGTGATCGAAGAGGTGCAGGTGACCGCCCCCTATCCACGGGATGAGGTCTTCCGCACCTCAGCCGATTATGCAGCGCATTGCCAAGTGGCAAGCGCGGCCTTGCACCGCGCGATGGGAGAGGCGGCATGAGCGTGACCACCCCAACCCCCGCCCTTGACCCTGAAGAGGCCAAGCGCCTGCGCGATGCGCGGATTGAGCGGGTGGCGAAATGGGTGCTGCCGGCGCTGGTCCTTGTGCTGCTGCTGGTCGGCTGGGACCGGCTGGTGGTGTGGAACGAAATCCCTCGCTATCAGCTGCCCGGGCCGCTGGTGGTGTGGGAGCAGTTGGTCAAGGACTGGCGGATGCTGTTTGAGGCGCTTCTGGTCACGCTGCAAATCACGCTGATGGCGCTGGCGGTTGCGGTGGTGGGTGGGGTGGGCCTCGCGGTTCTCTTCAACCAAAGCCGCTTTGCCGAAATGTCCTTCTACCCCTATGCGGTGATCCTGCAGGTGACCCCGGTCGTGTCGATCGCGCCGCTGATTTTCATCTATGTCGAGAACCGGACGGTGGGGCTTCTTCTCTGCGCCTGGATCGTCGCGTTCTTTCCGATCCTGGCGAATACCACGCTGGGGCTGAATTCCACCGACCATAACCTGCGGGATCTGTTCCGGATCTATGGGGCCAGCCGCTGGCAAAGGTTGCGCTATCTGCAGCTGCCCTCAGCCCTGCCCTATTTCCTGGGCGGTTTGCGGATTGCGGGGGGCCTTAGCCTGATCGGGGCCATCGTGGCGGAATATGTGGCGGGAACCGGGGGGATCGGCTCGGGCCTTGCGTTCCGGATCCTGGAAGCGAGTTATCGGCTGAACATCCCGCGGATGTTTGCGGCGCTTTTGCTGATCGCGGTGTCGGGGGTGGTGATCTTTGCGGGCCTGTCCTTCCTGTCGCATATGCTGCTGCGCAAGTGGCACGAAAGCGCGTTGAAGCGCGAAAGCTGATGACACGGGTGCTGGTGGTCTATGCCCATCCTTGTGAGGAAAGCCTGTCCGCCGCGCTGAAGGCCGTGGTGGTGGAGCGGCTGAGCGCGCGGGGCTGGGAGGTGGACCTCTGCGATCTTTACGCCGAGGGGTTTGATCCGGTCATGACGGCAGATGAGCGGCGGGGGTATCAGGACCTGGCGACCAATACCGCCCCCGTGCAGGGCTATGTCGACCGGCTGCGCGCGGCTGAGGCCTTGGTCTTTGTCTACCCGGTCTGGAACTTCGGCTTTCCTGCCATCCTGAAAGGGTACTTTGACCGGGTCTTCCTGCCCGGCGTGTCCTTTACGCTGGACCAGGGCCTTGTCGCCCCGGCCCTGACCCATATCCGCAAGCTTGCAGTGGTCACCAGTTACGGCGCCACGCCCTTTCGGGCCTGGGCTGCCGGGAACCCGCCGAAAAAGATGTTCACCCGCGTGATCCGCTTCATCTGCCGCCCGGACCGGCTGCGCTATCTGGCGCTTTACGACATGAACCGGGTAAGCCTTGCCGGACGCGAGGCTTTCCTTGCCCGTGTCGCCCAGGAAATGGACCGGTTATGACCCGCGCGCTTGTGATCTATTGCCACCCGAAAGAGGGCAGCTTTACCAGCGCCGTACGTGACACCGTGCTGGCGCGGCTGGCGGCCAAGGGGGCCGAGGTTCGGGTGACTGACCTTTACGCCCGGGCTTTTGACCCGACGCTTTCGCTGGCGGAATGGGAGGGCTACCTTGACACCCCGCGCAACCGCGAGGTGGTGGCGGGCGATGTGGCGGACCTGCAATGGGCCGATACGCTGATCTTTGTCTACCCGACCTGGTGGTATGCGCTGCCCGCCGTGCTGAAGGGCTGGCTGGACCGGACCATGCTGCCGGATGTGGCTTTCCTGATGCCCGCAGGGGAGAACCAGACGATCCGGCCGGGGCTGACCCATATCAAGCGGCTGGGCGTGTTCACCACCTGCGGGGCCAGCTGGTGGCTGACGGCTTTCGTCGGCAGCCCCGGAAAGCGGATGCTGACGCGCGGCATTGGCCTTCTCTGCGCGCCGCGCCGCCGCACGGTCTTTGCGGCGCATTACCTGATGGACAGCTCTACCCCCGTCACCCGCGCGCAGCATCTGGCCCGGGTGGCGGCGCAGACCGACCGGCTGATCGGCTAGCCCCCTTGCAGCCGGGCGACGGGTGCGCTATCGCATCCCCACTCATCGCGGCGGGTTGGCGGAGAGGTTACGCAGCGGATTGCAAATCCGTGAAGACCGGTTCGATTCCGGTACCCGCCTCCACTTCCCCTTGACCGTCGGATTGCCCGTTCTTTGCCCAAAGCAGGGCATTGCAGCCCGGCCACGGACAGGCAAGTTATTGGCGATAGCGTAAAAATGGGATGAAGCTGCGCTAGGCCCGCGCTATAGTGGCAGGGGTCGGGACTGCCGGGGTTTGCCTGGATGGTCCCGGCTGGAACCGGAAAAATCGGGTCATTCCCTGAACCATTTGGGTCAGGCAAGACAGAAGTTCGGAGGCGACAGTGGTCGGCAAGTTCGTTTTCGGCATGCTCTCGGGCGGGGCGCTGGTCGCCGGTGGGTTCATCATCGGCTCGGCCATGGCGCCGGTGCAGACACCGCCCGCGGCCAATGACAGCGCGCCCGTGACCGCCGAGGCCCCG
>JAAUPC010000277.1 GCA_012036325.1 Paracoccaceae bacterium | reverse complement strand
AGTTGATGAAGGTCTTGGCAGCGTCCTTGCTGTCCGAGGACGCCCGGAATTGCCAGCGACCAGGCCCAGAGCCAGTTTGCCCGTTTGCCCCAGGCCCGCATCCGGTGCCAGGGCAAATCCGACCTGGTCGGCAAATTCGGACTGCTTGGGGTCGGTCAGCGAACCGGCCGAAACCGTGGCGTCCATGCGCATCGCGCATTTGCCTTGCAGCGACAGGGTCAGGTTTTCGTTGTAGCCGTTGTTCGACGCACCGGGCGGGCCGTACTTGGTCAGCAGTTCGACATAGTCCGTCATCACGGCTTTCCATTCCGGCTGGTCGAACTGGGGAACCCAGTTTTCGTCGAACCAGCGCGCGCCATAGCTGTTCGCCATGGTGGTCAGGAACGCCATGTTTTCACCCCAGCCGGCCTTGCCGCGCAGGCAGATGCCGTAGATGCCCGCGTCCTTGTCAGTCATCGCTTCAGCGGCGGTCTTGATATCAGCCCAGGTCGGGGCGGCAGGCATCGTCAGGCCCGCGGCTTCCATCAGGTCGGTCCGGTACATGACCATCGAGCTTTCGCCATAGAACGGTGCCGCATAAAGGTTGCCGTCAACCGTCAGACCGCCGCGGATCGCGGGCAGGATGTCGTCGACGTCATAGTCGGCCGGCAGGTCGTTGAGGCTGGCCAGCCAGCCCTGCTTGCCCCAGATCGGAACCTCATAGGTGCCGATCGTCAGCACGTCATACTGGCCACCACCGGTGGCGATGTCGGTCGTGACGTTCTGGCGCAGGACGTTCTCTTCCAGGGTGACCCATTCGACAGTGATGTCGGGGTGCTTGGCGTTGAAGTCATCCATCAGGCCTTGCATGCGGATCATGTCGCCATTGTTGACGGTGGCGACGGTAATCGTGGTTTGGGCCAGCGCCGATCCCGCAAGGGCCAGCAAGACCGTCGCGCCCAAAAGCGCGCGATACGAAAGTTTCATGAGCATTCCTCCCTCAAGCGAATGAGCAAATCATCGCTGTGTGAATTATTGCTCACACCACCATATGAGTCGTCAAGCCCCCTCTTCCGCCGCAGCTGCAGCCTTCAGGATCGGGCCAGCAACGTGGTTGCTGTGACCTCGTCGGTGACCAGGCCATTGATAATAAATGATTTCATTGCGCCAAAGATCGCAGGCACCTTGGCTGCACCTGCAGCAATGCCAATCGACGGCCGGTCCAGCCCTGGTGCCACGCGCACGCCGCCGGTCCGGCGGTTGGTGCCAAAGTCCAGATATCGACCCTCGGCATCAAAGACCCAGCCCGCGACTTCCCCCACAGCGCCACCGGCCTGCATCTCATCCAGTTCGGCGCGGGTTACGAAGCCATCCTGCAACAATGGCGCATCGTTGGACATCTGCCCGACGCCGACAAAGACTACGTCCGCATTGCTGGCAAGCTCGACCACGCGGCGTACGGGGGGCAGGGCGTGGAAGGCCGCGTTCTCGGCTTCGGTGGGCGAAATCACCGGCACCGGCATCGGATAGTGCGGCGCGTTTACCTTGTCGGCGATCCGCATAACGACATCGAAGAAACTGGCAGAGCCATCGGGGGCGATATTGCCGATCAGGCTGACAAGCCGATGCTGCGGCGCCTCCAGCCGCTCCATCGCATCGACCATTGCGCGCATCGCCCGCCCTGTGCCCAGCCCGATTGTCAGGGGATCGGGCTGCCCAAGGAACCGCTCCAGTTCCTCAGCCGCCGCGGGGGCAATGGCGCGCACCGGGTCTGCCTGGGGACCAAGTGAGGGCATCACCCGCACGCGGCCAAGGCCGAAACGGGACTTCAGCGCCGCTTCAAGATCAAGGCAGGTGGCAATGCGGTGGTGAAGGCGCACATGGATCAGTCCTTCGGCCATCGCCCGGCTGACCAGCCGCTGTGCCCGTTGGCGCGAAATGCCAAGCTCGGTGGCAATTTCGTCCTGCGTCAACCCGCCGACATAGGACAGCCAGCCCGCACGGGCGGCTTCGTCTTGTGGGGTGGGGTCGGGATCGGCGCGGCTCATGTCTGCTTCCTTAGCGCGGGGAAACTGGGGAAGACTTCGGCAAAGCTTGCGAACCGGTGGTGTGGGGTCAACTCCCTTGGCACATCCGGAAAAGCGGGCTTCATGTGGCTTCCGCCGACAAAATGCCAGACCTGCATCCCCGCTGCCAAGCCCGCTTCCAAACCCGGCAGGCTGTCTTCGACCACGATGCAGTCTTCCGGTGCCGTCTGCATCGCCCGGGCTACATGCAGGAACAGATCAGGCGCGGGCTTGCCCTGCGCTACAAGACTGGCGGTGTAGGTGACGGGACCCAGCCTGTCCCAGAGCCCGACCCGGCGCAATGACATCTCCACCCGCCGGGGCGAGGATGATGTTGCCACCGCCACCGGCAGCGCAAGGTTTTCCAGGAAATCCTTTACCCCCGGCATGATCGACAGCCGATCCTCGAACGCCGCGAGGAGCCGATTGCGGTACTCTTCCTCAAAGTCGGCAGAAAGGTCGAGCTGAAAGTCCTTGCGAATGATCTGCATGACTGTGGGATAGCTGCGCCCAAGGAAGTGCCGGGCGACATAGGCAAGATCAACCACGACACCCCGGCAGGCCAGCTGGTCGATCAGCATCTGGGCGCTGATCACCTCGCTGTCGATGAGGACGCCGTCACAATCTAGGATCACAAGTTTCATGCTGGCGGTAATAGCGCAGAAATTCCCACCAAACGAGAGGGAGCGTGCGGACCGACGCAGGATGGCAGGTTTTGGTCCGTAAAAGGCCCCGTCCATCTGGCACGCCCGCACAAGGCGGGAGGGGCATCAGGGAGGCTTGCAACCGGCGGATCAAGCGTTCCGGTTGCCGCTCACCCAGACCATATGCGCCTGGCTTTGGGCAGGGTTTTCGGCGTGCAGCGACGGGGCCCAGCCTGGCACTGTGGGCGGAAAACGGGCGTTTCAGCTGCCCGGACGCGCCCGGTCGTCGCGAAGTCGCTGCAGGCAAACATCGCCTGCCTGCAGCGTGAAGGTTCAGTTCAACTCGCCCGCGCGGTCGGCGGCAACGGCGGTTTCAGCAGTGGCGATGGCCGCGTTGAAGGCGTCCAGCACGTCCGGGCCGCCCTTCACGTTGGCCTTGAACCATTCGAAGACCGGCTCGACCGCGGCCTTGAAGGCAGCCTTTTCCCCGGCGGTGGGGACGTAGATTTCGCCGCCTGCCGCGCGGAAATCGGCATAGGCCTGAATTTCCTTGCGCTTGGGGCTGGCGAAGGTGGCCTGCTGCAGCGCTGCAAAGCCATCCACGACGATCTGCTGCTGTTCGGGCGTCAGCGACTTGAACCGGTCGTTGCCCATCCACCAGAACGCGCCCATGTAGCTGTGGCCATCCAGCGTGAGATACTTGATCCCGGCATCGGTGAACTTCATCGACATGATGTCGGTGATGCCGTTCGCGGTGCCTTCCACAACGCCGGTCTGCAGCGAAGTGAACAGTTCCGGCCACGGGATCGGCGTGGGCGAGGCGCCAAGGGTGGTGGCCAGCGTCTGCGGCAGGTCGGCCGGGACGGTGCGCATCTTCAGGCCCGCAAGGTCGGCCGGGGCGGCGATACGGCCCTTGGTGTTGGCATAGTTCCGCCAGCCGCCCGTGTTGCCGATGGTCATCAGGCGGATCTTGTCGCCACTGTCGGCCAGCGCCATCGCCCGCAGCTTGGCGGTAAAGTCGGTGCCGGTCAGCACCTCTTCAGCCACGCGGTCATCGCTCATGAGGTACGGCAGGTCGAGGACCTGGATATAGGGGAAGAGGCCCGCAGCACCTCCTGAAGTGGAGATGTAGACGTCGATGGTGCCATCGGCCACGCCGGCAAGACACTCGTCGCCCTTGGCGCACAGCTGGGTGCCCATGAAGATCTCCACGCCGATAGCGCCGTTCGAGGCGTTCTCGACATAGTTCTTGAAGACGACGAGGCCGTCATAGTCCTCGTCCTGTTCGTTCGAGTTCGCGGTCGCGCGCAGCATGATCTCTTGCGCAAAGGCCGCCCCGGCGGTTCCGGCGAGAAGCGCGGCGAGCGCCATTGATTTGAGGGTTGTTCTGAACATGGTTCCTCCCGTTTGGTTTTGGTTCAGGGTTGTCGGTCAATTCACGAAGCCCATCAGGCGGGGCAGCGTCAGTGAAATGGCGGGGATATAGGTGATGAGAAGGATCACCAGGAATTCCACCGCCAGAAAGGGCATCACCGCGCGGGCGATGGTCTCGACCCGCAGGCCGGAGACGGCTGAAGTCGCGAAGAGTACAAGGCCCATGGGGGGCGTCAAAAGCCCCACAGTCAGGTTCACCACCATGACGATGGCGAAATGCACCGGGTCCACGCCCAGCGAGGTGAAGATCGGCCCCAGAATCGGCCCCAGGATGATGATCGCCGGACCCGCATCCAGAAACATGCCCACGATGAAGAGAAGGAGGTTCACCAGAAGGAGCAGCAGGAGCGGGCTTTTCCGTGATGCTGAGAAGCGTCGAGGCCAGGAGTTCCGGCGTATGGGCCAGGGCGGCGACCGTCTTGAACGCCATCGCGGCGCCGACCAAAAGCATGACTACGGCGCTGGTGATCCCGGCGCGGGTCAGCACTCCGGGGATGTCGCGCCAGGTCAGGGTCTTCAGGATGAAGATCGAGATGACGAAGCTGTAGCCGACGGCAACGGCAGCCGCTTCGGTGGGCGTGAACACGCCCGACAGGATGCCCCCCATCAGCAGGACCGGGGTCATCAGCGGCCAGAAGGCGGCCCCGGCGGCCTTGCCCGCCTCGCCCCAGCTGGCGCGGGGCAGGGCGTCGGGCAGGTTGTAGCGGTTGGCCATCAGCTTGATGGTGATCATCAGCGCGACGCCGATCAGGATGCCCGGCACGATGCCCGCCAGAAACAGGGCAGCGACGCTTTCGCCCATCACATAGGCGTAGATGATCATGATGCCGGAGTGGCGGATGATCGGCCCGGATGATCGCGCTGGCGGCGGTGATCGCGGCAGCGAAGGGCTTGGGGTAGCCCTTCTTTTCCATCTGCGGGATGATGATCGACCCGAGGGCCGA
>JAAUPC010000276.1 GCA_012036325.1 Paracoccaceae bacterium | reverse complement strand
GGCAGGCAAAGCCTCGGCAGCGGCAGCCGCCACACGCGCGCTAACCGGACGTGGTGCCTCGGCCGCCAGGTCATAGCGGTTCACCGGGCATCCAGCGTCACCTCATCCACGCCCGCTTCGACCTGCCATTCGAGGGCCGCGAACGCGGCTTCCCAATCCTCGGCAATGTCGGCAGCGATTCCCATGCGGCAAGACTAGGGCCTTCCCGCCCCCTGCACCAGTCGGGGTCACGAAAGCCTGCCTTGCTGGTGCAGACTGACAGGCATATCCCCTGCCACACCGTGGAGACACCGATGCGCCGTCAGACCCTTGCCCCGATCCTTGCCCTAATGCTGGCCGCCCTGCCTGCTCTGGCCGAAACACCCCTCCCCCTTGACCTGCAAAACCCGCCCTACCTGACAAAGGCTGATGTCGCGGGCGGCACCCTCTCGGTCGCACCGTATGAGACCGCCGATGTCACCGGCCAGCAGCTTATGTTCAACGGCGCGCGCTGGGCCTTGCCGATACCTATGTCGCTATCCAGGCCGTCATCGCGCGGCCCGAGTTTGTGGGCGAGGACCTGGTCTTCGTCACCCTTGCCGGGGGCGGCAACGCCTGCCCCACGCTTTGGGCCGTGGTCGTGACCTCAAATGCCGGGGCGAAGGTTTCGAACAGCTTCGGCACCTGTTCCGAGGCGATCCTGAACCCGCGCCTGACGATGGATGCGCTGGTGGCCTTCGACATGGCCCCGGTGGGCGAGGATCAGCCCTGGATGACCTACACGCTGGACGGCACCGACATCTGGGAAAGCGAACTGCCCGGCGCGCCCTGAACCGATTCGCGGGGTCTGGTTAACCGGCCGTCACCGGGCGGTGCGTAGAGACGGAAGAAAGACAGAAGGAAGACGGAAAGAAGCCCCGTGAAAGACCCGTTCCGGGGCCAGTTAACGCAGCGTTCCCAAAGGCTTGGCCGCAACCCTTGCCAGATGCTCCACCCCATGCGCGCCCCGCGCCTTCACCGATCCTTAACCCGCCCCCGCAACGGCCATCGCTTGCCCCGCACCCCCCGGTTTGCGATAGAGAGGTGAAACGACAAGGGGACGAGACATGGCCTTCCGCGCCCGCCACCTTTTGGGGATCGAACAGCTTTCCCCGCTGGAGATCACCACCGTCCTTGACCTGGCCGAGCGCTACGTCGACCTCAACCGCCGCACGGTGAAACAGTCCGACACCCTCGCGGGGATGACGCAGATCAACCTCTTCTTCGAAAACTCCACCCGCACCCAGTCCAGCTTCGAACTCGCCGGAAAACGGCTGGGCGCGGATGTGATGAACATGGTCGTAGGCAATTCCTCCGTGAAGAAAGGCGAAACGCTGATCGACACCGCGATGACCCTGAACGCCATGCACCCGGACCTTCTGGTCGTGCGGCACGGGTCCTCCGGCGCGGTCAACCTACTGGCGTCAAAGGTGAATTGCGCGGTGCTGAACGCCGGCGACGGGCGGCACGAACATCCCACCCAGGCGCTGCTGGATGCGTTGACCATCCGCCGCGCCAAGGGCCGGTTGCAGCGCCTGTCGATTGCCATCTGCGGCGACATCGCCCATTCCCGCGTCGCCCGCAGCAACCTGATTCTGCTTGGGAAAATGGAAAACCGCCTCCGCCTGATCGCCCCGCCAACCCTGATGCCCTCCGGCGTGGAAGACTTTGGGTGTGAGCTTTTCGACGACATGCGCGAAGGGCTGAAAGGCGCGGATGTGGTGATGATGCTGCGCCTCCAGAAGGAACGGATGGACGGCGGGTTCATCCCCTCCGAACGCGAATACTACCACCGCTACGGCCTTGACGCCGAGAAACTCGCCTACGCCGCCCCCGACGCCATCGTCATGCACCCGGGACCCATGAACCGGGGGGTCGAAATTGACGGCGACCTCGCCGACGACATCAACCGCAGCGTGATCCAGGATCAGGTGGAGATGGGCGTCGCGGTCCGCATGGCCTGCATGGACCTTCTGGCCCGCAACCTGCGGGCCGAACGCGGGCGCAAGATCGTGGGGATGATGGCGTGAGCGCTGGCTTCGACTGGAAACCACTCCTTTCCGAAGGTGAGGTGGTGGTCTGGGAGGGTCGCCCTTCGCGCCTGAAGCTATTTGCCGGCTTTGCGGTCGTCACTGCCGTGGTCATCGCGGGCTGGTTGATGGCTATGGGAGACATAGCGCGGGCACCCGGCGGGTCGGAGTGCTTGACCGACGACTGCCCGACAGCAGATCGGAAGGCTGGCCTTGTAGCCTTGGTTTTCGGGCCTATTTCGCTTTTGTTAAGTGTGGGTATGATGTTGATTTCGCTTTTCATTCGGCACGCTAGCGCCATCACGACACAGCGGGTGTTGTCTGTTTCCCACCCCCTCCTGCGCAAGCAAGCCAAGGTCGAACAAATTCCGGTGCAGGGCGCCAAAGCGCGGATGGACGGTTTCAGCTTTCTCAGGTCAGTTCACGCATTTGGACCCCATCCCACTTTAAACTATGTCGATCAAACTGTAGTTCTGTGGGCAAGGTCCAAGGCCGAACTGACGAGAGCAATCGCCGTGATTGAGCGCCTGTCCGTGGGAAAGCCCCCTGCACCAGGTCCCACCCCATGACCCAAGACCCCACCCCCAAACCCCCGAAATCCGACGCCCGCATTGGCGGCATGGTGGCGGCCGTAGTCCTTGTTTTCCTTGCCATCTTCACCGCCCTCATCGTCTGGATCGCCTGATGTCCCGGATCAAGCCTGACAGCATCATGGGTCACCCGGCCCCGCTGCAGGAGGGCGAGCGGGTGGTGCAGGCGTTCGCCCCTGACCGCGCGGTCTATTGGCGGGCGCATCTGGTGATGGCGGTGATCCTGGGCATCTTCGCCGGGCTGATCCTGCTGTGGCAGGGCAATCCTTATCCGGTGGTCGGCCCCGTCGCGGCGGTTCTTGCCATCGGGGCACGGGCGGCGTTTGTGCAGTCCGAGGCGATGGCCGAGGTCTGGCAACTGACCGACCGCCGCCTGCTTGGCCCCGCAGGCCGCGTGGTACCGCTGGGCAAGCTGCACTCGGCCCGGCCCTTTCTTGGGGCTGTTCAGGTCACGACCTCAACCGGTGACCGGCATCTGATCAAATATCAGACCGACCCCGCCGCCACGGCAGCGCGGCTCCTTGCCGCCGGGGGCCGACATGGCTGACACCTGGGAGCAGTATTTTCAGCCGGGCGAAACGCTTTTGTGGGAAGGCGCGCCGAAACCCGGGGTGCACGGGCGCGCCAAGATCATTGGCATGGCCCTTTTCGGGCTGCCGTTCCTGGTGATCGGTGGGGGCTTGTGCCTTTTTGGGTTGGTCATGCTTTTTGGCGATGACGCCTGGGAGGGGATGGGCCTTGGTCTGTTCATCACACTGTTTTCACTGCCCTTTGTGGGGGTCGGGGTGTTTCTGGTCTTCGGCCAGTGGATCGCGGCCCATCAGGCGCACCGCCGCGTCCGCTATGCGGTCAGCAGCAAATGTGCCTATGTCGCGCAGTCGTGGTGGAAACACACCCTGGACAGCTACCCGATCCTGCCTGGCACCAGCATCACCCTGGAAAAGGGCCGCCACGCCGACACGGTCTGGTTCCATGCCCATGTCGAGAAGGATTCGGATGGCGACCGGTCCACAACCCGCATAGGCTTTGAAAACATCGCCGACGGGGACCTGGCCTACCGCCTTCTCCGCAGCATCCAGACGGGCATTGGATGAGCGAAACGCCTCTCCGCGCTAAAAAGAAGGGCTGTCGTTACGACGTCAGACCAGTGCTGCTACCGGGCGAAACGATCCTTTGGGAAGGCGCGCCGAACCCGGGTTTTCGATTGCGTGGCACGGAAATCCTGCAATGCATCTTTGGTCTACCCTTTCTGCTTGGAGGGGTGATCGCTCTGATCGTCGGTCCCCGATTTCTTGACGAACCGGGAAACTCGCCGCTCGGGCTTGCAATCTTCGTCACTCTTTTCGTTGGACTTGGCGGGTACGTCGTATTCGTGCCCCTCTTTGGTGCCTTCAAGACTGCTCGCCATGTCCGCTATGCTCTTAGCACTCAAGCGGCTTATATCGTCAGGGACTGGCCCGTCCAAAGGGTTGAGGTCTATCCGATCTTGCCCGCCAACGCGCCAGAGCTGCAGCAGGGCCGAAGGACCGATACTGTCTGGTTGCACACACGGAACGAGGAAGACGCTGAAGGCGATATCTTCAAAACCCGCATCGGGTTCCAGTACATCAACAACGCAGCCGACGTCGTTCAATTGATCCAAACCATCCGGACCGGGGATGCCAGATGACCTGCAATGTCGATTTGACGGGACTATTGAAAGGTCACCTCGATGAAGACGAGAGGGTGCTTTGGCAGGGGGCACCGTTGCCGGGCATCAGATTCCTTCGCGTCCGCGCGGTGATGACGCTGCTTGGAGCAGGGCTGCTGGTCTGGGGTCTGGCAATACTGGGTTCCGTCGCCGATTATACGTTGCGTGAAGGCCCGAGTTTGAATGCCCCCATTTTTCTGCTGTTCGGGATCACCATGGTCGCTGGCGGCCTGCACTATGGTCTTCTTCAGTGGCGTGCTGCAGCGCGGGCCCACCTGACCACGCGCTATGTCCTGACCAACCGCTGCGCTTACGTCATCGTGGGAACAAGGTTCGATTCTGTGAAGAGTTACCTCATTCGGCCCGATACGGCGATCGAACTTGACCCACACGAAGGCCATAGTGACGTCTGGTTCCACGTCCGCTACAAGCACGCAGCGAAAGCGACCGAGACGACGTCTCGTGTTGGGTTCGAAGGCATTTCAGATGGGGAAAGGGTCTTTATGCTTCTCCGCAGCATCCAGACGGGCATCGCATGATCCTTCACTTCACCAACGCCCGCCTGATCGACCCCGAGGCCGGGACAGACGAAACCGGCAGCTTGACCGTCAAGGACGGGCTGATCCTGGCCCGCGACGGCAAGGCTCCCAAGGGGGCAACCGTGATCGACTGCAGCGGGAAATGCCTTGCCCCCGGCATCGTCGACATCGGCGTCAAGATCGGCGAGCCGGGCGAGCGGCACCGCGAAAGCTTTCGCTCTGCCGGGCTTGCGGCGGCGGCGGGCGGGGTGACCACGATCA
>JAAUPC010000275.1 GCA_012036325.1 Paracoccaceae bacterium | reverse complement strand
GATTTCCTACAGAAGCTTCCGAAGGGGGGAAGGCCAGAGGAAGCGTGAAGTCATGTTTGCCTCTCGCAAGCGACCTCGCCAGGAACGCCCCGCGCGCCATCGGCTTGTGCAGCCATCAGCGCGGGCACCACAATCAGCACCAGCACCATCCCGAAGCCAAGGCCGAAGACCAGGGTGATCACCGTGGGCTTCAGGAACTCGGCCTGAGAGGAGCCTTCATACAAGAGCGGCGACAGCCCCAGCACCGTGGTCAAGGTGGTCAAGAGCACCGGGCGGAACCGGTCGGCAACCCCGTCGATGATCGCGGGCACCAGGCCCCGGCGTTCGGAATACTCGTCAATCGTGCTGACCAACACGATGGAATCGTTGATGATGATCCCCGCCATCCCAATCAGCCCGACGATGGAAAACATCGACAAAGGCATCCCCCAGACCCAATGACCAAAGACCGCCCCGACAAGGCCGAAGGGGATGACCGACATCACCACAAAGGGCCGCGTCCAATGCGCGAAGATCCAGGCCAGCGCCAGATAGATGCCCAACAGGCACAGGACCAGCGCCACCACGGCGCCACCCAGAAACTCACGTTCATCCGCCGCTTGGCCAGAAAGTTGCCATTCCAGCCCGTAATCCTGGGCCACGCGGGGCAGGATCTCTTCTTGCAGGGCGCGCTGGACTTCGGTAGCGCGGGCAGGGTCGTCTTCGGCCAATGCCCCGGTAACAGACACTATGCGCAGCCCGTTTTCCCGCCGCACGGTGGAAAAGCCTGACTGGTTCTCCACCCTCACAATATCCGACAGCGGCACATAGACCCCGGCCGCCGCGCGGATCAGGCTGGTCTGAAGAAAATCGGCGGTCAGTTCGCTTTCGGGCAATTCCACGCGGATGGAGGCCTCGCGCGGGCCATCGGGGAAGGTGGCGGCCTCGATCCCGCCAAGGCGGTCGCGCAAGCTGCGGCCCAGGCTCGCGGTATCAAACCCCAAAGCCTCGCCTTGCGGGGTCAGGGTCAGGATCAGCTCTTCCTTGTCATAGGCAAGGCTGTCTTCCAGACCCGAAACCTCGGGATAAACGGCAAGTTCCGCCTTCAGCGCCTCGGCTGCGGCTTTCAGGGTGGCCGCCTCTCCCCCATAAAGATCCACCGACAGCGATGCCCCACCCGGCCCGAAAAAGGCGTTGCGGAAGCTCAACTCCTCCAGAAGCGGATGGGCCACCACCTCATCCTGCAGGGCGGTGATGACCTCGGACGTGGGGTAACTGCGCAGATCCGGGCTGATCAGTTCCATCGAGATGGAGCCGATCAGATCCGGGCTTTTCGTCTCGGCACTGGCCAGGCTGCGGCCCGCCCCGCCGCCGATTTCGGCCAGCACGAAGGTGGCAGGGTTCGCCCCATGCTCGGCCTCATAGCGCGCCATGACGGCATCGGTCGCGCGCTGCAATTCACGCAGCATCTCCAGCGTGTCCTCGCGCGAGCCCCCGGCAGCATGGCGAAACTACCACTGACCGAGGCTTGCTCTGGCGGGGCGAAGAAGCGGAACTGCACGTCGCCGCGCAGGAACAGCGCCACTTGCAGCGCCAGGGCCAGTACCGTGGCGGCCAGAACCGGGTAGCGGGCGATGATGACAAGGCGCATCACCGGGCGGATCACCCGGGTTTCGAACCAGGCCATCCCCCGGTTCACCTGACGGGACGGCCAGTCGTACCAGCGGCCCTCACCCGTCGCGGTCAGGGAATGCTTCAGGTGGTTCGGCAGGATCAGGAAACATTCGATCAGGCTGGCGATCAGGACCACCACCACCGTCAATGGAATCGCCAGGATCAGATCGCCAAACCGTCCGCCCACCGCCAGAAGGCCAAGAAACGCGATGATCGTGGTGATGGACGAGGCAAAGACCGGCGCCGCCATCCACCGCGCGGCGTTTTCGGCGGCTTCGGCGGGGGCCTCCCCCAGCTTGCGCACCCGGAAATCGGCATGTTCACCCACCACGATGGCATCATCGACCACGATCCCCAGCATGATGATCAGCGCAAAAAGCGACATCATGTTCAGCGTCAGGCCCAGCGCCCACATGCCGGCAAGGGCGGCAATCATCGCCACCGGAATGCCCGCCGCCACCCAGAAGGCGATGCGGGCGTTCAGGAACAGGAACAGAAGAACCAGCACCAGCGCCAGCCCGGTCAGCCCATTGTCGATCAACAAGGTCAGCCGGTCGCTGATCTGCTCGGCCCTTGTGCGGACCAATTCCACCGTCACGCCGGGCGGCAGGCCAATCTGCATGTCCGCCGCCACTTCGGCCACGGTCGCCTGCATCCGGATGGCATCGCCGTCATCGGCCCGGTCAACCCGGATCGCCATCGCCGGGTTCTCGCCGACAAAGGCCGCCCGCACCGAATTGACGCTGTTGGCCCGGATCGTGGCAATGTCGCCCAAGGTCAGCGTGCTGCCATCGGCCGAGGATCGCAACTGGATCGCCGCAATCTCGGCCACTGTGCGCCGTTCCGCCCCGGTCCGCAGCCGCGCGCCTTCGCCAAGCTCTCCCGCCGGTGAGGTGGCAACAGCGGCGCCAATCGCCTCAGCCACCTCGGCAAGGGTGATGTCATGCCGCATCAGGGCGGTTGAGGGGATTTTGACGGCGATTTCCGGGCTGGCCAGGCCGGTGATCGTGGCCCGGCTGATCCCGGCGGCAAAAAGGCGGCTGGTGAATTCATCGGCAAAGCGGGCCAGCTGGTCCACGCCCACCGGCCCGCTGATCAACACATCCGTCACCCGGTCCCGCCAGGCGGAGGAGGCAACGTCCGGCTCCTCCGCGCCTTCGGGCAGGGTGCTGACCGCATCGACAGCGGCCTGAACCTCTTCCTCGGCGGCGGCAAGGTCGATGTTCGGCTCAAACTCCAGATCGATGCTGGCACGGCCTTCGCTTGCGCGAGAGGAAACGGCGGCAACCCCGTCGATGGTCAGGAACACCGGCTCCAGCACCTGGACAATGGCGCGGTCCACATCCTCGGCCCCGGCTCCGGTCCAAGCGACAGTGACGCTGACCTCAGATTGCACCACATCGGGGAAATATTGCGCCCGCATGTTGGTGGCGGCCATGACACCGGCCACGATCATGATGACCAGGAGAAGGTTGGCAATGGTCCGGTGGCGAGCGAAGTAGCGGATCAGGTCCATGGTCAGCCGTCCATCCGCTGTTCCAGCCGGGCAATCACCGCAGCCGGAACGGTCTCACCCTCCAGCGTTTGCAAAAGCGTGGTCTTTTCCGCCTCGGCCAGTGCCGGATGCGCCTCGACCAGCGCCACCAGTTCCGCGCGGCGTTCCGGGGTCAGGGTGACCGCCGCCGCCTCGGGACGGATCGGGCGGATGCGGATGCCGTCGCCCAGAAAGGCCGATCGTTCGGTCACCACTTCCCGCCCGGCCAGGGGGCCGACCGAAATGATGACGTCATCACCCTGCCGGCGCAAAACCTCGACCGGAACTTCCTCCAGCCGGTCTTCCGCACCAAGGGCAAGGAGGGTGCCATTGCTGCCCACCGCCGTCGCTGGCAGGATCGCCGCATCGGGCAAGGCGGCCTCGTCGATGCTGACGGTCACGAAGTCGCCCGGCTGCATCAACGTCTTCTCGCCATCGACCGCGGTGTACGCGCCCGAGCCTTCGACGATGAAGCGCAGCGCGCTTTGCGTGTGGCGGTGCGCAGGCGCCACCTCGCCCGGCATGATGAGTTGCAGCCCCGCATACAAGGTCTGCGTGATCTGCGACGAACCGACGAGCGCCGGGTTCTCGAGGATCAGCACGCGGCGCTCGGCCTCCTTGGCGCTGATGTGCTCGGCCGACTCCAGCACGTACGGCCGCACATCGGCATAGGCCCAGCGGTGCGCCACGCCCACGGGCGTCGGCTCCTTCGGCACCAGCGACTTCAGCCGCGTCCACAGCGGCGCCATGTGCTGCGGCGACAGCCGCTCGTAGTAGGCCTCGCGTGTCATGGCGTCACACCACCTTGACGAGAATTTCCCCGAGCCCGTCGATGCCGCCCACCATCGTCTGCCCGCGCTGCACCGCGCCCACGCCTTCGGGCGTGCCGGTGTAGATCAGGTCGCCGGGCTGCAGCTCGAACAGCGTGGACAGGTTGGCGATGGTTTCGGCCACGTTCCAGATCAGCAGCGACACATCGCTGCGCTGCTTGTCCGCGCCATCGACCTGCAGCCACAGCGCGCCTTGGGTGATGTGGCCAACCTTCGCCGCCGGATGGATCGGGCCGATCGGCGCCGACTGGTCAAACGCCTTGCCCACCTCCCATGGCCGGCCCTGCTTCTTCATCTGCCCTTGCAGATCGCGCCGCGTCATGTCCAGGCCGACGGCGTAACCCCACACATGGTCGAGCGCTCGCGCGACCGGGATGTCACGGCCGGCTCGGCCGATGGCCGCCACCAGCTCGATCTCGTGTTGGTAGTCGCTGGTCTGGCCGGGGTAGGGCACTTCGACCGTGCGCCCGGGCGGGCAGACGACGATGGTGTTGTCCGCCACGCCCAGTTTATCCAGCGTGTCGAGCAACTGGCCGAGCAGGCGACGTTCCTCGAGGTGGCGTACCTGCTTCGCAATGGCGAGCTGCCAACGCAGCCGCAGTACGACGCGTGGGTGAATGACATCACGTACCACACGTACATTCACGAAAACCTCAAGCGTTTTCTGGAAGGCTTCCGGCGGCGTACACGCCCCCGTCAGGTAGTTGGTGAGGCCGATACCGTTGGAGAGCTTCAGCTTCTTGTGAAGCGATGCATTGCGCAGATCGGCATCGATGAGAAGAACCTTCAAGCCCATGGTGGCAAAGTGGCGCCCGATGGCGAGGGACGAGAGCGATTTGCCTTCTCCCGGTCCGGAACTCGTGATCACGAGGGTTCTGGGGAGCCCGGTTTCCGTTGTGAATTGTAGCGAAGTGCACAGCGAGCGGTAGGCTTCGGACAGGGCCGATCGGGGGTCGGCGAGTTCGTCTTCTACGACTGCGCCTACGAGGAGCTGTTACAAGCGCTCGGCCCGATCAACGACGACGACGACCTGCTCACCGTGTACCGCGGCGCACTGATGCACGATGTCGGGAAGATTGGCGTACCGGACGCAATTCTACTGAAACGCGGCCCCCTCAATAGAGA
>JAAUPC010000274.1 GCA_012036325.1 Paracoccaceae bacterium | reverse complement strand
GCAGCCAGCCAACCGCCAGGCTCAGCCCGGTCATCGCGAGCGCAATCCACAACCCCCAACGGCCCGGGATCCGGCCCGAGGGGATGGGCCGGTCAGGTTCGTTCACCGCATCAACAAAACGGTCGCACCAGTCATTGGCGGCCTGGCTCATCCCGCAGACGACGGGACCGGCAAGGACCATGCCCATCAGGACCGTCGCCCAGTTCGCGCCAAGCGGGATGCCGGATGAGACGGCACCGCAAAGAAAGGCCCAGATTGGTGGGAACCAGGTGATCGGCTTGATCAGCCGCAGCATGGCGCGCGGTTCCGGATACTGGCGGACAGGGATGATGGAGCTGACAGTCATGTGTCAATTAAACATTACAGGTGCCTGCCAAGCAAGCGTTGCTTTGTCGCGGGGGGCGGGAAATCGGTGGATGCTTCGGGCAGATTGGGCGCGCTTGCGTCCATATGGCCCCGCCAACCGACCGATGAGCGGCGATCAGTGGGGGCGAATGACGAAGCGGCTGGTCAGACGATCTTCCACGGCCTCGACCACGGCCCCGTGCCAGACCAGCGCACGGTAAAGCCGGGCGAAGACGGCGGCATGCCAATGACACGGCCGCCCGTCCCCGGGGGTCAGGGGGTTATCGGCAATCTCGACCGTCAGGGGGCGCCGCGACGTGACCGCAAAGCGCCCCGATCCGGCAAAGGTCCAGGCATGGCGGGAGATTGCGGCGGTCAAGAGCCTTGCGCCAAGCGGTGCAGGCAAGGCCCGGATCAGCGCCTTGGCCGGGCCGGGAATGCGGTGGGCCAGGATGTAATCAGCGGTCGCTGTTCCGGCGAGAGTCATCAGGGATTCGGCATGGTCGGGCAGATCACGATAGACGGTCAGGTGCACCGCGCGGCAGGCAGCCTCGGGCCACATTCCGGCGTCAGGGGGCGGGACCGCCTGCCCTGCCGCCTGCATGACCCGGTCACGCGCGGCGCGGCCAAGCTGGTTGTCCAGCACCGCCACCAGTTGCAGGATTGCGTTCGGCCCGATCCGCTCGCCGTCGCCCGGATGGGGAAACCCGCCGTCCATCTACTCCGCCGGTTCCTGCATCTGCTCACGTCCGCCACCACAGGCCATCGGGGTCAGGTCCGGCACGGCACGATCCTTCGCGCGCTCTTTCATCTGGGCGCGCACCGCCTCTTGCCGTTCCTTGTGCTTGGCGACACGGTCCGCGCTTGCCTCCCAATCGGCGACCTGAGCCTCAGCGATCGTGCGCGTCTTGTCGAAATGGAAATCGACCTTGCCCTTGGTCTGCGGGCCCCAGTAGCCCGCCTTGCCAAGATCATAGAAGGTGCGCCCCACCCCGGCCTTGAGGAAGGCCTTGAGGCAGCCCAGCAGATAGCGCCGCCGGAACCCCGTGCCGCGCCACGGGTAATGGAAGAGCGCTTTCCGCATATAGAAGCGACGGTAGTTCTTCATCACCCCGTCCAGAAGCTCGCCCCGCGTCATCGCGGCGGGTTTCATGATGGGCGTGACGAAATTGTATTTCGAGAAATCAAAGACTTCGACCTGATCCTTGATCTCCTGGAAGAGGGGGGTGAAGGGCCAGGGCGTGTACATCGACCAGTTGGCAAGGTCGGGCTGCCAGTCCCAGGCCATCTTGAAGGTCTCTTCCAAAGTCTCCGGCGTCTCATTGTCGAGGCCCACGATGAACTGCGCTTCGGTAAAGATATCCGCTTCACGCAGCAGGCGGATCGCTTCCTTGTTCTCCTCGACCTTGGTTTCCTTGTTGAAGAGGTCGAGCTTCAACTGCGCCGCCGCTTCGGTGCCCAGGGACACATGAACAAGGCCCGCCTTGCGGTAGAATTTGAGCAGGTCGCGGTCGCGGTAAATGTCCGTCACGCGGGTGTTGATGCCCCATTTGACACGGTCGTTGAGGCCGCGGTCGATCAGCTCCTGGCAGAATTCGACGAACTTCTTCTTGTTGATGGTGGGTTCCTCATCGGCCAGGATGAAGAAGCCGACCTGATGGTTCGTCACCAGATCCTCGATTTCATCCGCCACGGCTTTCGGGTCGCGCACCCGGTAGTCGCGCCAGAATTTCCACTGGCTGCAGAAGCTGCAGGTGAAGGGACAGCCGCGCGCCATGTTGGGGATGGCCACGCGCACGCCGAGGGGGATGTAGATGTACTGCGGCCAGTCGATCAGCGTCCAGTCGGGGCGGATGCTGTCCAGGTCCTTGACAGTCGGTGCGGCTTGGGTTGCCACGATCTCCGTCCCGTCAAGGAAGGCCAGGCCCTTGATCTTGCGGCGGTCCGCAGGCCAGCGGCCATCGCGCACGGCCTCGGCCAGGGCGAGCATGATCTCCTCGCCCTCGCCGCGCACGATGACATCGACCCAAGGCGCCTCGGACAGGACCTGGCGGAACATGAAGGTGGCATGGACACCGCCAAGGACGCGCACTGCCCCCGGCACGCAATCAGCGGCCAGTTTCAGCACCGCTTCGGCAGCATAGATCGACGGGGTGATCGAGGTCACGCCGATGATGTCCGGCTGCAGCTCGACCAGCCGGGCGCGGAGGTCTTCGTCACTGACATGCATCGTCATCGCGTCATGAAATGGATGTCGTCAAAGCCCTTGGCCTTCAGCGCCCCCGCCAGATAGGCCACCCAGGCAGGCGGCCAGCTGCCCGCAATCTCGGCCCCGCCGGAGTGGTAGTTGGGATGGACAAAGACGATGCGCATGGCGGCTCTCCCTATGTCAACCAAAGTTGACAGGCGTGCCGCAGCTTTTCTTTGATTCAGGTCAACTGGGGGTTCAGGTCAAACCGGCAAACGCCCGGACTATTCGCCGTCGCGGTTCAGGATGCCGTATTTGCGCAGCTTCACGTAAAGCGACTGGCGCGACAGGCCCAGCATATCCGCCGCCGCCACGCGGTTGTTGCGCGTCAGTTCCAGCGCGGTCTCGATGCACATCTTTTCGATCACATCGGTCGTTTCGGCCACGATGTCCTTCAACGTGGAGGAACCAACCAGTTCCATCACGGACCGGCTGCCCTCATCCGGCATGCCCCCGCCCGCGCGGCGCAGCGTTTCGGCGCGGCTGGCATCGCGGATCACCAGGACCAGCACCGGATTGGGCCGGTCGTTCAGCCAGCTGGCCGACAGTTCCACCGCGATCTGGCCGGAAAAATCGGTGGTCAGGCGCGTGGCGTAAAGCCGGATTTGGCCAGTACGCTTGACGTTGTCCATCAGGACCCGCAGGTCCACCTGGCCGCGCACCAGATAATCGGCGATCGACCGGCCGCGAACGGCGGCAATGCCGCTGGCATCGGTCAGGTTCAGGAAGGCCTCGTTCGCGGCGCGGATGACGCCATCGGCATCGGCAAAGACGATCCCATCAACGCCTTCATGATAAAGGCGCTGCAGATTTTCCCCCAATTCGTCCGAGGCTTGCGGCGCGCGGTCGGCAGGGTCGATCAGGCACAACAAGATGCGCTCGCCAGCGGCACGGAAGAGTTTCGGCGTCACCAGCACCCGGCGCTGCGACCGCCGCGCCGTCACCTCAACCGGGGCGGTGGCTTCGGCGGTGGCCATGTTGGACAGGGCGTCCAGAAACTCACCCCGGCGACGGCCGTCGAATTCTTGCGCGACGGCGGTGCCGATCAGTTCGGGTCGCGTCCCGCCCAGAAGGCCTGCCGCCGCGGGGTTGAGGTCGGTGATCTTGCCTGAGGACATCGATACCAGCATCACCGGATCGCGCGTCATTTCCATCAGCACACGGTAGCGGGTGTCCAACTCGCGCTGCGCTTCATAGTCGCGCTCCAGCGCCAGTTGGGCGGTGACCAGTTGCTGCTGCACTTCGGCCAGGGGGCGCAGGTCGCGGCCCAGCATCAGGAGGGAGCCATCCGGCCCCATCCGGTGCATGGAATAGCGGACCGGAAAATCCGAGCTTTGCTGCGAGGCGTGGTTCAGTTCCACCGAAAGCCCCCGCCGACCGCCATCCAGATCGGCCAGCCGCAGCGACAGTTTGCGCTGGCTTTCCTCGCTCAGGATATTGGGAAGCTGCATCCCTTCCCAGTCGGTCAACTGGCCGAAGGCCCGGTGCTGCGGGTTCACCAGCACGGCCACAATGCGCAGGTTGGGGGCCACCAGCAGCGTGATATCCGCCGCCGTGCTGAGGATTTCGGTCATCAGGTCGGGCGGCAGCACCGGCAGCTTGCCCGAGTTGAGCAGGTGTCGACCGTCCGTGGTCACAGGGCTGCCAACCGGCTTCCGGTCGCCTCCACCATCCCGGGCTGCATCTCGATGTGCCCGCTTGCGGCAAGCGCAGCCCCGCCCAACACTTCGGATGGGTCATTGGTGGCCATATCCGCGCCGGTCAGGCCAAGAACATCTACCTCGCGGTCCAGCACTGCCCCCCCTACCGCAACCCAAAGCCGACCCTCAGAGCCGTCCTTCAGCGTTCTGACAAGCTTTCTGGCTGGGTCAAGACGGTCCTCGCTGCCGACCGAGATCAGCGCACAGTCGTAATGGCGATCTTGCACCAGCCTGCGCAAATCGGCGGGCCGGGGGCCGATCTGCAGATGCACGGCAACACCTTGCCGCCGCAACTGCCCGGCAAGCACCTGCACGCCGAAACTGTGCTGTTCGCCGTCCGGCAGGATCACCAGAACGGATTCCGCATCCGCCGACGCGCTGCCATCCCAGTCAAGGCCGATCTGGTGCACGAGGGACTGTAGCCGCGCCATGCCGATGGTCACCTCGGCCCAGCCAGCGCGGTCTTCGGCCCAATCGCAGCCCAACTGCCGCGCCACGGCAGGAAAGTAGCTGTCCACAAGGTCGACGTCGCCAATGCGGACTCGTGCAAGGCCATGGTCGAGGCCTGCGTCAAGTCGCTCGGTCGTCTCGACATCCTCGTCAACAACGCCGGCATCAACATCCGCAAGCCGCCCGAGGCCTACACGAGCAAGGAGTGGCGCGAGATCCTGTCGATCAACCTCGACGGCGCGTTCTACTGTTCGCAGGCGGTCTACCCCGAGATGAAGAAAGCGGGCGGCGGCAAGATCATCAACATCGGCTCGATGATGTCGATCTTCGGCGCGCCGCTGACGACGGCCTATGCGGCTTCCAAAGGCGGCATCGTGCAGATGACGCGCGCGCTGGCGACGGCG
>JAAUPC010000273.1 GCA_012036325.1 Paracoccaceae bacterium | reverse complement strand
CGCCAGCAGCGCCGTTCGCCGCTTGGCCTGGCGCAAGGCGGCGGGCAAGCTGTCAGGGGCGGCATGGTCAAGGGCGGCCAACACCGCCGCAAGGGCGGTTTCGGGGTCAGACGTCGCCTCGTCCAGCCAATCAACCTCGCGCAAGGCAAGTCCGCGCAGATAGGGGCTGCACCCGGCCGTGGCAGTCAGAAGGCCCGACACCTCGGGCCCAAGATCGGGCAGGCTCAAGGCAAGATCGCTGCAGCGGCGGGGTCAAAGGCAATCGGCTGGCGGGTGATGCGGCGGCAAGGCTCATGCTTGCCACCTTGCGACGCCGGGCCCTGCATGGTCAACCGCAGGCCAGCCTCTCGCGCTCCCTTGAGTGTTTGCCGAAAAGTGCAAAATCATTTGCGCTTTTTCCAAATACTCCCGCCGGAGGCACCGTTTTTCTGTCTGCGCCCCTTTGCGCAGCCAGAAAAAGTCAAAGGCTTGCGGCGGAACGCCGCTCCGCTTTGCAACAAAGGTTGACGGGGCGGGATGATATGTAAAAATGTTTCACATGGCCCCTTGAAGTGCGGAGCCTGATTGCGCATCTTGCCTCATGTGAAAGACATTCACATCACGCCACTGACCTTGGCCCACAGGAGACCCGTCCATGTACAGCACGACCCATACCGCCCGGTCCGGCGGGATCCGCAACGCCCTGTCGCGCGCCGAAAGCTGGCTGGACCAGTACGGCCGCAAGGGCTGGATCGCCGCCATGGTCCTGGGCTTCATCTTCGTCTGGCCCGTGGGCCTTGCCATTCTGGCCTATATGATCTGGGGAAAACAGATGTTCGCACGTTCCTGCGGCCACCGCCGCCACATGTCGGATGCAAACCTTGGCCGCCACGCCTGGCACGCTGCCCAAGCCACCGGCAACACCGCCTTTGACAGCTACAAGGCCGAAGCCCTGCGCCGCCTTGAGGAAGAACAGGCCGCGTTCGAGGCGTTCCTGCAGCGCCTGCGCACCTCGAAAGACAAGTCCGAGTTTGACACCTTCATGGAAGACCGGGCTCGCTCCACCGCGATGCAGGACGCAAGCGACGCCGCTGAGCCTGAAACGGAGGCCAAAAAGACCGGCAAGCCCACCACCGACAGCCGCCCCGGCGAATACTAACCTCCCCGCCCATCCCGCCTTCCAGCGGGGTGGGCTCCCCTTTGCCAACCGCTGCCGCCTTTTCCCGCGCGGGGCTTGAGACGGCGCTTGGCGGATCGTAACAGTCTTGCTAGGCTTCCTTCGATCAACCGTGATGCCGGACCCGATGCGCCACACTCTTCCGCTTGCCCCGCAGTTCTATGTCACGGCACCCCAGCCCTGTCCCTATCTTCCGGGTCGGATGGAGCGGAAGCTCTTCACCGCCCTGCAGGCGAACACGCGCAAAAGCTGAACGACACCCTCTCGAAGCAAGGCTTTCGCCGCAGCCAGAACGTCCTTTACCGCCCGTCCTGCGCCGAATGTTCCGCTTGCCTGTCCGCCCGCATTCGGGTCGCGGATTTCATCCCCTCCCGCTCACAGCGCCGGATCCTGAAACGGGCTTCCTCCCTGCGCCGCAACGCCACCAGCCCCTGGGCGACCGAAGATCAGTTCTCGCTTTTCCGCCGCTACCTTGACAACCGCCACGCAGATGGCGGGATGGCCGACATGGACATCTTCGAATTCGCCGCGATGATCGAGGAAACCCCGATCAAAAGCCGCGTCATCGAATATACCCGCCCCGCCGGACCGGGGGAGCGTGGTCGCCCGCTGGTGGCCGTTTGCCTGACCGATGTCTTCGACGACGGCCTCTCGATGGTCTACAGCTTCTACGACCCCGACCTTGCCGACCTGTCGCTTGGCACCCACGTCATCCTTGACCACATCGCCATCGCGCGCGAGGCGGGCCTGCCCTATGTCTACCTTGGCTACTGGGTCCCCGGCAGCCGCAAGATGGGCTACAAGGCCGGGTTTTCCGCGCTGGAGATTTACAAGGGCGGCCAATGGCGCCCGCTTGGCGATCAGGCCGACCATTGCGCCGACCTCCACCCCCTGTCCGTCGACCCCATCGCCGAACAAGTGGCCCGCATCAACCTGCCCGACACGCGGGGCGAAGCGCAGCCCCTCCGCCGCCTGCAGGACCGCCCCTCAGACCCCTGGCCCGGCGCTTGAGGCTGGCCTGACCAAGTGGCCTGCCGCATCTCCGCCCTTGCTTTGGTCGTACCCGATTATGACAGCGCCATCGCCTTTTATGTAGGCTTGCTGGGGTTCCGGCTGACCGAAGACATCCCCCAGGGCCGCAAGCGCTGGGTCACGGTGGAACCCCCTGGTGGCGGGCCCCGGCTGGTGCTGGCAAAGGCCGAAGGCCCGCGCCAGAACGCTGCCATCGGCAACCAGTCCGGCGGCCGGGTCTTCCTGTTCTTGGAGACCGATGACTTCGCCCGCGACCATGCCGCCTTCACCACTGCAGGCGTCGTATTTGAAGAAGCCCCCCGGAATGAACCCTACGGCACCGTCGCCGTCTGGCGCGACCCTTTCGGCAACCGCTGGGACCTGATCGGCCCCCCGCCTCAGTCCTGACGCCACGCCACCCGCAACCCGCGCTTGCGTGGCATTGGCCTTCGGGGCATCCTTCCGCATCGGCACGTCAGGGTTGACCTTACGGTCGAGCATGCTGTAATTGGCCAAATTACTTTACCAGATAAAACGGTCACCCGGCAAACGGCGGACCACCCAGGGGAGGAGACCACCGGATGCAAGCCTTGCTTGCCATCACGCGGGGCATAGACCGCGTGAATGCCTTCATCGGAAAGGCCGTCATCTGGCTGATCCTGCTTGCGGTGCTGGTCAGTGCCGGCAACGCGATCAGCCGCAAGCTTTTCAACCTGTCGTCAAATTCGTGGCTGGAGTTGCAGTGGTACCTCTTCGGGGCCGCCTTCATGGGCGCCGCCGCCTATACGCTGCAGCAGAACGAACATATCCGCATCGACGTGTTCTACGCCAGCCGCAGCCGGAAGACCCAGCACTGGATCGACCTTCTGGGCCACATCTTCTTTCTGATGCCCTTTGCGGTCCTCATGGCCTGGCTTCTCTGGCCCTACACGATCCAGGCCTTCTACTCGGGCCAGATCTCGACCAACGCGGGCGGCCTCATCATCTGGCCAGCGCGCGCCATGCTTCTGATCGGCTTCATCATGCTGGTCTTTCAAGGCCTTGCCGAGATCATCAAGAAGATCGCCGTCATGCAGGGCCTGATCGAAGACCCCCATCCCTTCCAGTCCGCGCAGGATCAGGCCTTGAAAGAGGTTGAGGAACTCGCCGCCGAGGTGGCCGCCGCCGAAGCCCTCAGCCGCCAGACCGAGGTGAAGAAATGATCGAGATCATCGCCCACAACATGGCCCCGATCATCTTCGCAAGCTTGGTGATCTTCCTTCTGATCGGCTACCCCGTCAGCTTTGCGCTGGCCGCGAACGGGCTGATCTTCTTCGTCATCGGCGTCTGGCTTGCCCCCTATTCCAACGGCGAGATCACGCTGGACTGGCCGCTTCTCGGCACCATGCCGCAACGACTTTGGGGGATCTTGTCGAACGAGACCCTCCTCGCCATTCCGTTCTTCACCTTCATGGGCATCATCCTTGAACGAAGCGGGATGGCCGAGGATCTTCTGGACACGATCGGTCAGCTTTTCGGGCCGATTCGTGGTGGTCTGGCCTTTGCCGTCATTCTGGTCGGCGCGCTTCTGGCCGCGACCACGGGCGTTGTTGCGGCCTCCGTCATCGCCATGGGCCTGATCTCGCTGCCGATCATGTTGCGCTATGGCTATGACCGGAAGATGGCCACAGGCGTCATTTCGGCCTCTGGCACGCTGGCGCAGATCATCCCGCCGTCGCTGGTCCTTATCATTCTGGCTGACCAGCTCGGCCGTTCGGTCGGAGACATGTATGCGGGTGCCATGATCCCCGGGCTGATCCTGACCGGCATGTACATGGGCTATGTCTGCATGGTCGCGATCTTTCAGCCGCACCGCGTGCCCGCCCTTCCGCCCGAGGCGCGGACCCTTGGCGGCGGCGTCACCTCGCTTCTGGTCGCCATCGCGGTTGGTGTAGGCATCGGCTACGCCGCGCATGTCTGGGCTTATGCGGATTGGGGCGCCAATGCCGACGTGCTGGGCGCCACCATCGGCGTGCTGGTCGTCTACTTCTATGCGCTGGCCGACCGTTATCTGAAGATCAACATGCTGTCGCGTCTGGCGCAGCAGGTCATCATGGTGCTGATCCCGCCTTTGGCCCTGATCTTCCTCGTGCTTGGCACGATCTTCATCGGTCTTGCCACGCCTACGGAAGGCGGCGCGATGGGGGCCTTGGGCGCGATGATCCTGGCCTGGACCAAGGGCCGCTTCAAATTCCCGGTCCTGCAATCCGCGCTGATCGCGGCCACGCGGCTGTCGGCCTTCGTCATGTTCGTCCTGATCGGCGCGCGGATGTTCAGCCTGACCTTCTACGGCGTGAACGGCCATGTCTGGGTGGAAGAGCTGCTGACCGGCGTACCCGGTGGCCAGATGGGCTTCCTTCTGGTGGTCAACTTGATCATCTTCATCCTTGGCTTCTTCATCGACTTCTTCGAGATCGCCTTCATTCTGGTGCCTTTGCTGATCGCTCCGGCCCAGAACCTTGGGATCGACCTGATCTGGCTTGGCGTCATCATAGGGGTGAACCTGCAAACCTCGTTCCTGACCCCACCCTTCGGCTTTGCGCTCTTCTACCTGCGCTCGGTCGCGGCCAAGGTGCCGTACCTTGACAAGGTCACCGGCAAGAAGATGGACGGGATGCAAGACGGGTGAGATCTACAAGGGTGCCATCCCCTTCATCTTCATCCAGGCGGTGATGATCTGCATCGTGGTCTTCTTCCCGCAGATCGTGATGCACTACAAAGGCCCGGTGGTGGACCCCTCGACGATTGAGATCAAGGTGCCGGGCTTTACCCCCTTGGCGCCCGGTGGCGCAGCGGGCACCCCGGCCCCCGGGGGACTTCCCGGCCTTCCCGGGGCGCCGCAGCTTGGTGCGCCACAACTAGGTGCGCCGAATGTTGGCGGCGAGGCAGCCCCGGCCCCGGGCGGTCTGCCCACCCTGCCCGGCGCACCACAGCTTGGCGCGCCAGC
>JAAUPC010000272.1 GCA_012036325.1 Paracoccaceae bacterium | reverse complement strand
GATCGTCGCGGGGGGGCAAGATCGTCGGCGGACGGCAGTAGGGGCCAACCCGCACGCGGGAACTGGCCGACCCCCACCGCCCCATGCCGAGATCCTGGCAATTCGTGCGGCCTGCCGGGTTCTGGGGTCGGAACGGTTGCTGGGCCACGATCTTTACGTCACGCTGGAGCCTTGCCCGATGTGTGCCGCCGCGATCAGTGCCGCGCGGATCGGGCGGCTGTATTATGGGGCGGCGGACCCGAAATCCGGGGGGGTCGCGGTGGGCGCGCGGGTCTTCAGCCACCCGCAATGCCACCACGTGCCCGAGGTCTATGACGGGATCGGTGGGGCCGAGGCGGAGGCTTTGCTGAAAGGGTTCTTTCAGGGGCGCCGCTAAGCTGTCCACGGTGGACAGCCTTCGAACTTTATGGATTTTCAATATCTTGCTCGTGGGCGTTCAGGATTCGTTAAGATCCTTCGCCCCCCGTGGGCCCGGCAAGAAACCCCAGAATGGCGGGGGTGATCTGGCCGCCAAGACTGGCCAGGGGCGCAACCCAGACCGCGATATTTTCCGGCAAGCTCGGGTCGGTCATGACCGCGGTGGCAGCCTCTGACGTCAAGAGGCGGTTCAGCCAGGCGGCAAGGGCGGGTGCGGCCTCTGGCCGGTAGCGGGAAAAGGCCCACAGATCCAGCCGCCCATCGCGGACCTGGCGGCCCATCTCCTCAAGAAACCAGACCAGCGCCGCAGGGCCGAAGTCGGGGCGCTGGAACAGCCCGTCCAGCGTTTCGGTCAGTGGTGCCACAGGCCACCCCCCGATCACGAGAAACGGCAAGAGCGACCAAGGCGTTTCAATCGGCTCAGCGCCTTGCACCTGCAAAGCTGCGAAATGACCAAGAAGGTGCTGGGCATAAAGGTCCAGCACTGGCCCCATCCCGGGGGCCGGAAAGCCGGGCAGATTGCCCCGGGCATCGCCAAACCGCCGCAAATCAGCGCCGACCGAGTTCCAATCCACCGAAATGTCCTGGGCGATCAGGTCCAGATAGCGCGGCAGAAGGGCGTTCAGATCATCGGGATCGGTCGGGTCACCATGGGCGGAGTTCGTGTATTCCCGCACAAGGTCCGGGGTCAGGGATCGGGTCGGGGTGGCCAGAATCTGGGCAAGCGTCCCGCCTGACATGCAGACCGGACAACGGCAAACCACAAGTGTTCTTGGCACATGGCTGGGGGCAAGGTCATAAACTGCGTCAAGTGCCGCGCGAAGATCGGCGGAAAACGGGGTTTCCGGCAACGGGGCGTCAAGGGGCGGCGGATCGTTGTGCATCGGGCGAGGCTAGCTTGGGGCCCTGTGACAGGAAAGGCCAGAAAAAGCGCTGTCACCTGGTGAAAAGCCCCGCCCCACGACCCGCGCCTGGCTTGTGGGACCCCCCCCGCGCTGGGCAAGATCGGGTGGAAACCAGGACGGGCCCTCGCGCGGGCCGTGGGAGGAGACGCGACTTGCTGGAACCGATTGCTTCCGAAAAACTGTTTTACACGCCGCTTCTGCGATTTCGCCTGCCGGATCACGAGGCCTTGGACGAGGCACTTCTGTCGGAAGGTGAGCGGTTGCGCGGCGACGGGCCGGGGGTCAACAAATCCAACCGGGGCGGCTGGCATTCCGAGGGCAACCTTTTTGAGAACCCGGCCGACCCGATCCAGACCCTGCGGGAGGCAGCCGTCCTGTCGGTGATGGAGGCGGTGCGGTCGGTCACCGCCAAGGTCGATCCGGAACGGCTGGAGATGAAACTTTTCGCCTGGATGAACATGAACCCGACCGGCGGCTTCAACGCGCCCCACACCCACCCCGGGGCGCATTGGTCGGGCGTCTACTATGTGCGCCAGCCCAAGGTGGAAAGCGGCAATTCCGGGATGATCGAATTCCTTGACCCCCGATCAGACCTGCCCGCCTGGCGCATCCTGCAATCACGCGCGTTCCGGCCAAAGCGCAAGATCCGGCCCGAGGCGGGGGAGATCGTGCCGTTTCCGTCCTACCTTGTGCACTGGGTCTACCCGAACGAGGCGGGGGGCGAACGCGTGACCATCGCTTTCAACGCCACCTTGCGCAAAGGCTCTGGCAGCGACGTGGACGGTGGCGACGACGACGATTGAGGCCGGTAGCGCAGCACGAGTTTTCTGCGAAAACTCGGGGTTTGCGTGCCGGAGTTTTCGCAGAAAACTCGTGCCGCGCCCTCCAGTTAGATGCGGATCGGGTCCATCACGTCATTCTCGATCACTTCGATACCCGGGGGCAGGCCTGCGCGCAGGGCGGCTGCGTCCTGGGCCAGGATCGGGAAGGTCTTGTAATGGCAGGGAATCACCCAGCGGAAGTTGAACCACTTCCGCGCGGCCCAGGCGGCGCGGTCCATGTCCATCGTGTAATGCCCGCCGCAGGAGAGAATGCCGATGTCGGGCTGGTGGTATTCGGCCATCCAGGCCATGTCGGCCATGATGTCGGTATCGCCCGAGACATAGATCGTGTGGCCTTCGCCCGCGATCATGAACCCCGCCGCATCGCCTGCGGGGAGCAGGCCCGTGCCGGTAAAGTCGATGCTGGCGGAATGGGCGGCGTTGACCATGGTGACCTTCGCGCCGTTCAGCGTGAGGGTGCCGCCCTTGCCGAAGCCCACCGTTTCGGTGCCTTGGGACTGCAGCCATTCGGACAATTCATGAATGCAGTGCACCTTGATCCCCAGTGTCTTCGCCAGCCGGGCCGCGTCGGCGGCATGGTCGCCATGGGCATGGGTCAGAAGGATATGGGTGGCCCCTGCAACCGCCTCATCCTCACGCCCGGCCGGGAACATCGGGTTGCCGGTGAGCCAGGGGTCGACCAGAAGGACGGCCTCTTCAATCTCGATCCGAAAGCCGGAATGGCCAAGCCAGGTGATCTGCATGAGGACGCTCCAATATATTCCATCGTGGGTAAGGTAGTGTCGGAAACAGACACGACCGTGACAACGCCAAAGGTCGGTGCCGGTTCCACACGGGCGGCGATCCGCCTTGCGCTTGCGGGGGCAGGGTGGGCGCGCTAAACCCGAGGCCAAAGCATCGGAGGGCCCCCATGGCCATTGACATCGACACCGCGCGCAAGGTCGCCAAGCTTGCCCGCATCCGGGTGGAAGAGGGCGACCTGCCTGCGCTGGCGGGTAAGCTTTCGGGCATCCTGGGCTTCATGGAGCAGCTGAACGAGGTGGATGTCACCGGCGTGGAGCCGATGACCTCGGTCACGCCGATGCGGCTGAAGCGGCGGGCGGATGTGGTGACGGACGGGGATCTTCAGGCACAGGTGCTGAAGAACGCGCCTGACGCGCGGGAAGGCTTCTTTGCGGTGCCGAAGGTGGTGGAATGAGCAATACCTGGACCATCGCCGCCGCACGGGATGCGCTGCGCAAGGGTGAGATCACGGCGGTTGATCTGACGATGTCTTGCCTGACGGCAATTGACGCGGGCGATGGGCTGAACGCTTTCGTCCACAAGACCCCGGAAATCGCGCTGGAGCAGGCGCGGACGGCGGATGCGCGGATTGCGGGCGGCGATGCACCCGCGATGTGCGGTATTCCCTTGGGGATCAAGGACCTTTTTTGCACCAAGGGCGTGCCATCTCAGGCGGCGTCCAACATCCTGAAAGGGTTCAAGCCGGAATATGAATCGACGGTGACGTCGAAGCTGTTCGATGCCGGCGCGGTCATGCTGGGCAAGCTAAACATGGACGAATTTGCCATGGGCTCGTCCAACGAAACCTCAGCCTACGGCAATGCTGTGAACCCCTGGAAGCGCAAGGGGTCGAACGTGCAGCTGACGCCCGGCGGCTCTTCGGGCGGGTCTGCGGCGGCGGTGGCTGCGGACCTTTGCCTTGCGGCGACGGGGACTGATACCGGGGGGTCGATCCGGCAGCCTGCAGCCTTTACCGGGATTGTCGGGATCAAGCCGACCTATGGCCGTGTCAGCCGATGGGGGGTGGTGGCCTTTGCCTCAAGCCTCGATCAGGCCGGGCCGATGACCAAGACCGTGCGCGATGCGGCGATCATGCTGCAGGCGATGGCGGGGCATGATCCGAAGGATAGCACCAGCGCCGATATCCCGGTGCCGGATTTGAGGCGGCGCTGACTGGTGACATCCGCGGCCGCGTCATCGGTATCCCGCGCGAATACCGGATGGACGGGATGCCCGCCGAGATTGAGGCGCTCTGGGCAAAGGGCGTCGAGATGATGCGCGATGCGGGCGCTACGGTGCGCGACATCAGCCTGCCGCACACCAAATACGCGTTGCCTGCTTACTATGTGATTGCGCCTGCCGAGGCATCCTCCAACCTCGCCCGCTATGACGGGGTGCGCTATGGCCACCGCGCCAAGCTGACGGCAGGTGACGGCATCACCGAGATGTATGAAAAAACCCGCGCCGAAGGCTTTGGCCCGGAAGTGCAGCGGCGGATCATGGTGGGGACCTATGTCCTCAGCGCCGGGTTCTACGACGCCTATTACAACCGCGCCCGCAAGGTCCGCGCCCTGATCAAGCGTGACTTTGACCTGGCCTTCGCCGATGGCATCGATGCCATCCTGACCCCCGCCACGCCAAGCGCCGCCTTTGGCTTGGGCGAGATGTCGGATGCCGACCCGATCCAGATGTATCTGAACGACGTCTTCACCGTCACGGTGAACCTTGTCGGCCTGCCGGGGATCGCGGTGCCCGTGGGGCTTGACGCGCAGGGCCTGCCGCTTGGCCTGCAACTGATCGGCCGGCCTTGGGATGAGGCCTCCTTGCTTAATCATGCGCATGTGTTGGAGAGCCGTGCAGGCTTTGTGGCCAAAGCGGAAAAATGGTGGTAAGGCCGCTGGAAACACTGTGGCATAACAATCCCGTCGAGGCAGCAATGACGCGTCTTCCCTTTGGTCCGGTCTCCGCCGCAGTGCTTGCGGCGCTGGCATTGGCCGCCTGCACCCCGACCACCCAGGATACGACCGGCACCGGTGTCGGCTTCCAGGACTACAACAGCTATATCCGTGGCGCGCAGCCGGCCCCGGCCCCCTTGGGTGGCCCGGTCGTCGAGGTGTGCGCGGTTGCCAAGCGCGACCTTAACGCCGGTGAGGTTCTCGACGATTACGGCATGTACATGACCTATGGCGAGGCTGTGAATGCCGAGGAGATGTGCTCAAAACGTTACTTGCCCGA
>JAAUPC010000271.1 GCA_012036325.1 Paracoccaceae bacterium | reverse complement strand
GTCGGCGGGGGTGACGCCGCGACGCACAAGCTCGGGCGTCCCGATGCGCAAGCCGTTGTTGTCACCGGGAACCTCGGGGATCGGCAGGCCGATGCCACAGGCCAGAAACCCGGCCTTGCGGAGGGTCTTGGAGGCGGTCTGCCCACCGCCAAACGCCGCCGCCTCAATTGCAAACTGGTGGGAAGTGGTGGCGCCGCGGTCGGCGGCGAAGACCGGCAGGCCGAGGTTCGAAAGTTCTGTAGCCAAGGCGCGGGCAAGATCAACCATGGCCTTGGCATAGGCCTGCCCATGGTCGCGCCAATCCAAGAGGGTCAACGCCAGCGCCGCCGATTTCGCGGCGTCAAAATTGGCGGTCAGGCCGGGGTAGGCGATGGCATCCAGACGCTCGGCAATCCCGGCGTCATTGGTCACGATCAGGCCGCCGGCGGGACCGCCGAGGGATTTATAGGTGCTCATCGTCATCAGATGCGCGCCTTCCAGCAGGGGGTTGGCCCAGACCTTTCCGGCAATGATCCCGCATTGGTGGGCCGCGTCAAACAGGACCTTGGCACCCACCTGATCGGCAATCTTGCGCACTTCGGCCACCGGATGGGGGAAAAGGTTCAGGCTGCCACCAACGGTGATGATCTTTGGCCGGACCGCATGGGCAAGGTCATGAAGCGCTGCAAGATCAAGGGTATAGCCGTCCGCGTCTATGGGCGCTGCGTGGGTCGTCAGCCCATAGAGGCCAGCGCAGCCAGCGGTGTGATGGGTGACATGGCCGCCAATGCTCGCCGGGGGGGCGATGATGCTGTCACCGGGGCTGGCCAGCGCCATGAAGCCGTAAAGGTTGGCCAAAGCCCCTGATCCGACGCGGATTTCGGCATAGCGCGCGCTAAAAACCTCAGCGGCTAATTCGGCGGTGATAACCTCGATCTCTTCTATCGCCTCCAGCCCCATCTCATACTTGTCGCCGGGGTAGCCGAGGCTGGGGCGAGAGCCGAGCCCCCGCGCCAAGGCCGCCTCGGCCCGGGGGTTCATCACGTTGGTCGCGGGGTTGAGGTTGAAGCAGTCCCGGTCGTGGATTTGCAGGTTCGCTTCTATCAGCGCCTCGATCCGGGCGGCGACTTTGGCAGAGGCGACAGTGGTTTCCCCGGCGATGCGCTGGACCAGCGCTTCACTGTTGGTGGGCACCCAGGGTCGGGGGGAAAGGTGGGTCATGGCGGGGCTCCTTCCCCCACATGGATACAGAGGGGGGAAGGTTCCGCAAGGGCAGTTAAGCCCCGTTCATGGCTGGCCGACGTAGATCACGATCTTGCCGGTGGCGCGGCCGGTTTCGCTGAAATCATGTGCTTTTGCGGTGTCGTTCAACCCGTATTCTGCGCCAATCAGCGGGCGAACTTGGCCGAGGTCAACCATCTGGCCAAGGTCTTTCAGGATGGCCGCATTCGGGCCGATGAAGATGAAGCCTGCGCGTTTGCCTTCGGCTTTTGCGCGATCTTCGGACGGTTTGTCGGTGATCGTTACCAGCATCCCGCCGGGCTTGAGCACGCCCCAGGACTTGTCCTGCACCGCGCCACCGACGGTGTCGAAGACCACGTCCATGTCTTTGGCGACGTTGGAAAAATCCTGCGCGCGGTAGTCGATCACCTCATCCGCGCCAAGGGATTTGACCAAAGCGGATTTGGCGGCAGAGGCGGTGGCGGTGACGTGGGCGCCTTTGGCTTTGGCCAGTTGAATGGCGATAGAGCCGACGCCCCCGGCCCCGGCGTGGATCAGGACCTTTTGCCCTGCGGTCAGGTTCGCTGTGGTGAAAAGCGCCTCCCAGGCGGTGATGGAGACGAGGGGGAGGCTTGCCGCCTCGACATGGCTGATGGTCGTGGGCTTGGCGGCGATCTCGCTTTCGCGGACCGCCACAAACTCGGCGTAGGCGCCGTTGCGGGCGATGTCGGGGCGGGAATAGACCGCGTCGCCGGGTTTGAACATTGTGACGGCGCTGCCGATTTGTTCAACGATTCCGGAGACATCCCAGCCCATGGTCAGGGGCATCGCGTAAGGGATCATCGCCTTGAGGTAGCCCTTGCGGATTTTCCAATCCACTGGATTGACCGAGGTTGCCACGACGCGGATCAGCACGTCATCGGGGTTCAGGGTTGGAAGGGGGGCGTCCTCGATCTTGATCTCGCTTGAGGCGCCATAAGCATGGATGCGGGCGGCTTTCATGGGCTTTTCCAATCGGTTGGGATGGCCAGCACCTATGCCCGCCCGTGCCCCTATGCCAGCCGCCACACGTAAGGGTGATCAGGCGAAGGCGGCCTCCAGCGCGATTTCGACCATCGCGCCGAAGCTGCGTTCGCGCTGGTCTGATGGCAGCGCCTCACCCGTGGTGATGTGGTCGGAGACGGTCAGGACCGCCAAGGCGCGGGCCTTGTGGCGGGCGGCGACGAGGTAAAGCTCGGCCGCTTCCATCTCCACCCCCAGGCAGCCGTGACGGAGAAGCTGTTCGGTGAGGTCGGGGCGTTCGTCGTAGAATGTGTCAGAGGAATAGATGCCGCCGACATGAACCGGCGTGCCCTTGGCGAGGGCGGCCGTGTAAGCCTTTGACAGAAGGCCGAAATCGGCACAGGGGGCGAAGTTCAATTCCTTGAAGATCGTGCGCGAGGGGGAGCCGACGGTGGACGCGGTCTGCGCCAGGATCACGTCCCGCACCTTGACGCTTTCAGGCAAAGCCCCGGCCGAGCCGATGCGGATCAGGGTCTTGGCGCCGTAGTCGCGGATCAGTTCGTTGGCGTAAATTGACAGCGACGGCATCCCCATCCCTGATCCGTGGATGGTGACCCGGTGGCCGCGCCACAGACCGGTATAGCCGAGCATGCCGCGCACTTCGTTCACCAGAACCGCGTCGGTCAGAAAAGTCTGCGCGGCCCAGCGGGCGCGGTAGGGGTCACCGGGCAGAAGCACGGTTTCGGCGATGTCACCGGTCTTGGCGCCGATGTGAAAGGTCATGCTGTCCCCCAGGTTTTCACGATCAAGGTTAACGCCTTGATCTTCTAATATTTTCCACGTCTTGAAACCGTCTTCCTTGCGTCTTCCTTTGGTAGAGACGCACGGCGGCTTCACGCGCCATTAAGGCGGCGGGCGGCGGGGATGGCAAGGGGGCGTCAGTTTTCGGGGGGTCAGTTTTCGGCGGGCACCAGTTTCAACCCGGCCGCGACATCATCCCAGACCATGTGGCTGGTGATGTCGACCGGGCTGTTCAGAAGGTCACCGTCGATGGTGGCGACAAGGTGCTGGACGGGGCCCGCATCCCGCAGCGACCAGTCCTTGACGATCAGCGTGTGCTGGCCGGTGCCGACAAAGAGGCTGATCTCACACCCCGTGTCAGCGGCGCAGAACATGGCCGGGCGGGTGGAGCAGACCAGTTTGCTGCTGTCGAGGATATAGTCGGTCTGCCCGTCGCCGTTCAGATTGGCGGTGCTAATCGCCTGAGGCGGGGTGGTCAGCGTGCCGCCCTGGATGCTGCAGGCGGTGCCGTGATAGTCCAAAAGGGCGGTCAGCGCGGGTGGCGCATCGGGCGGAGTTTGGGCCTTGGCGGCGGTGGCAAGGCCAAGGGGCAGGCTGGCCAAGGCCAGGATCGGCAAAAGGCGCATGGACGGGCTTTCCTTGACAGGCGTGGGAAGGGGGTCAGTCCGGCAAAGCGGTGCAGACGGCGTCGAAGTAGTCTTCCTGCCCGTCATAGGAAAACTGCGCTCCCGAGGTGCCGTCATCGGCGATCCAGAACATCCCGTCGAGTTTCGGGTGGTCCTTCACATAGTAGATGCGGATCGCATCGGTGAAGTAGCCCTGCCCAAGCGAAAAGGTCTGTGGCGGGCCGCCTTCGTTGGTTTCGGGCGTTCGCAAGTAGAAGGCATCGCCTTCGGCCCAGAACCGGGCGTTGATTTTCAGGCCGATAGGGCAGGCGACGGGGTCGCCGTCGCGTATCATGTCACAGGCGCTGAGCGTCAGCTGGCAGTCTTGCCGGAAGGCGAAATCCTGCGCCAGCGCGGGGGTAGCGGTCAGCGCGAGGATGAGGGCGGCGCGGATCATTGCAGTTGCCATTCGCTGCCGGTCCAAAGGAAGCGGACGGTTTCGCCCGACCGGTTTGGCGCGGTGAGGGTGGTGGTGGTGCTGACAGTCTCAATCTCCCAGCTGTGCAGCAGGAGTGAGCCTGGCACCCCGGCGATCAGGGTTTCCACCGCGCAGCCGCCGGTGCCGCAGAAGGTGCCGTAGCTGTTGGCACAGGCAAAACCGCCGGTGTCGAGGACCCAGTCAAGGGTGCCGTCGCCGTTCAGGTCGCGCTGGCTTACCGCCTCGGGCGAGACGGAGAAGCCTTCGCACAGGGTGGAGGAGGAGGCGATGATTGCGGCGAATTCGGCGGGCCAAGCAGCGTCTTCTGCGGCGCTGGGTCCGGCGGCGGGCAGGGCGAGGAGGGTGAGGAGGAGGGGGCGCAGCATCGGGTAAGCTTTCCTTGGGTGGGCCAAGGGGTAAGCCTGCGCGGGCGGCGGCGAAAGGCTGGAAAACCTTAGGGTCGGATCATTCTGCCGCAACCGGGGCCGGGTCGGCCAGGGCCACAAGGTCAAGCATGATCTGGTTCAGCTGGAAATCCTTAGGCGTGTAGACGCGGGCCACGCCCATCGCGCGCAATGTCTGGGCGTCATCCTCGGGGATGATGCCGCCGACGACGAGGGGGGTGTGATCCAGTCCTTGGTCGCGCAGAAGCTTCATCGTCTCTTCGATCAGGGCGACATGGCTGCCGGACAGGATGGATAGGCCGATGACATCGGGTTTGCGTTCCACGGCGGCCTGCACGATTTCGGCCGGGGTCAGACGGATGCCGTCGTAGGTGATCTCCATCCCGCAGTCGCGGGCGCGGGTGGCGATCTGCTCGGCCCCGTTGGAATGGCCGTCAAGGCCGGGCTTGCCAAGGAGGAGGCGGAGGGGGTGGCCCAGGTTTTTCGCCGCCCTTGCGACGGCGTCACGGACGGGTTCAAGGCCTTCGGTGCGGTTTGAGGGGTTCTGGGAAACGCCCGTCGGCGCGCGGTATTCGCCGTAAAGCGCGCGCATCGCGGCCCCCCATTCGCCGGTGGTGACCCCGGCTTTGGCGCAGGCGATGGACGCGGGCATGATGTTGGTGCCAGTCTTTGCGGCCTGGCGCAGGGCGGTCAG
>JAAUPC010000270.1 GCA_012036325.1 Paracoccaceae bacterium | reverse complement strand
GCTGCAGCTGGCCACCGCCGCAGGTCTTGACGCCTCTCCGCAGCCAGACCGTCTGCCCCGGGGCCAGGTCCTGTTCATCGCCCGCCGCCCCGGCTGAACGCAGACCGTGCAGGCCTCAGGCCGCAGTGGAGCCGCCCCAGATCCCGTAGGTTTCCCGCATGTAATCCACGCAGGCCAGGTTCGCCTGCTCGCGATCCACCCCGTCAATCACCGCCTTGAAGAGGGCGTGATGCTCATAAAGCCCGGCAAAGACCTGCGAGCCTTCAAGGCTTCTATCCGCCCAGATCGGAATGCCGCGCCGGGTCAGGTGGCCCGAAATCCAGATGTCATCCACCGCCCACAAGACCGGGGGCAGATCAAAGACCGCGTCGTCCAGATAGTCGGGCCGCAGGGACACACCGGCAAAGCCCTCGACAATATCGGTATAGCCGGACCGCCGGATCTTGCGATACCAGGTCCGCTTGCGCGGCGCGGTCGGGTCTTTCGGCAGGATCGCGGCCAGCAGGCGCCGCAAGTGAAACCCGAATTGATGGTCCGCAGCGGCAGCAGGCACCGCCCGTGGCAAGGGTGACGTGGCACGCCAGTCACGCCCCAGCATCGCCACGGTCAGTGAGGTCGCACAGAGCGCTGTGTTCGGCAGCTTGCGGCGCAGTTTCAGCACCCGTTTTGACCAGTCGGGTGCAAACCAGATGTCATCATCGACATACATCAACTCAATATCCTGCCCGCGATAGGCCCTTAACGCCGGCAAGATCTTGGTCGCCGGGCCAAGGTCTTCCTCGACCCGGACAATCTTCACGCCCTCCGGCACCGCGGGCAGGCCACCGCCCCACTGCGGAAAGCGGCGATAGCTGCGGGGGATGTAAAGCTCCACCGCCTCGGGCCGCGAGGTCTGCCGCACCAGCGCCTGCAGCGTGGGCCCGATTGCGGCAAAGCGGGGGGGAATGGTGGACAGGCAAATCACATGGCGCATGGCGGCCTGATACCCATGCCATTTTCACCCGTAAAGCAAGATGCAGACCCCGGACTTGCGGCACGGGGCCGCGTGCCCCGGTTCAGCCAAGTCGGCAATGACCGCAAGACAGACCGGGATCCCGTGCAAGAGGTCCGGTAAAGCCCTTCCTCATGGAATTCGGCGCGCGAATCAAACGGCGGCTGGCGCGGCCCCAAAAGTGATCACAGTTTTCGATCTTGTGATCACAGCCCCAAAGTGTGTGATCACAAGCTGCTGATTTTCCCGCCCTGTAGCGCTAACAGCCCGGAATTCCCGTAGGAATCCGCAGAAAACCATGTCATCACCGGCCGAACGATCAAGGAACGGGGCGGCCCAGATGAACATTCACGAATACCAGGCCAAGGCGCTTTTGCGCAGCTACGGCATCCCGGTCTCGGACGGCCGCGTCGTCCTGAAGGCCGAAGAGGCCAAGACCGCCGCCGGGGAACTGGACGGCCCCTTGTGGGTCGTCAAGGCGCAGATCCATGCGGGCGGCCGCGGCAAGGGTCATTTCAAGGAACCCGAAGCCGGGGAAAAGGGCGGCGTCCGCCTGGCCCGGTCCGTGGGTGAGGCCGCCGAATTCGCCCGCCAGATGCTGGGCCGCACGCTTGTCACCATCCAGACCGGTGAGGCTGGCAAACAGGTCAACCGCATCTACATCGAAGATGGCAGCGACATCGACCGTGAGTTTTACCTCGCCTTCCTGATTGACCGCGCAACCTCCCGCATCTCCATCGTCGCCTCCACCGAAGGCGGGATGAGCATCGAGGACGTCGCCCACGACACCCCCGAACGCATCCATACCTTCACCATCGACCCGGCCACCGGCCTGCAGGATTTCCACGGCCGCCGCGTGGCCTTTTCGCTCGGTCTGGAGGGCGCGCAGGTCAAATCCTGCGTCGCCATCGTGAAGAACCTCTACCGGCTGTTTGTCGACAAGGACATGGACATGCTGGAGATCAACCCGTTCTGCGTGCTGAAGGACGGCTCCCTCAAGCTTCTCGACGCCAAGATGGGCTTCGACGGCAACGCGATCTACCGCCACCCCGACATCGCCGCCTTGCGGGATGAGACCGAGGAAGACCCCAAGGAACTCGCCGCCTCGAAATTCGACCTGAACTACATCGCCTTGGATGGCGAGATCGGCTGCATGGTCAACGGTGCAGGCCTCGCGATGGCCACGATGGACATCATCAAGCTTTACGGGGCCGAGCCCGCCAACTTTCTTGACGTCGGCGGTGGCGCCACCAAGGAAAAGGTGACCGAGGCCTTCAAGATCATCACCTCCGACCCGCAGGTGAAGGGCATCCTTGTGAACATCTTCGGCGGCATCATGCGCTGCGACATCATCGCCGAAGGCATCGTCGCGGCGGTGAAGGAGGTGGGGCTGAAGGTGCCGCTGGTCGTCCGTCTTGAAGGCACCAACGTGGAACTCGGCAAGGACATCATCCGCAAATCCGGCCTGAACGTGATTGCCGCCGATGACCTGAAGGACGGGGCGGAAAAGATCGTCAAGGCCGTGAAGGGCTGAACCGGAAGATGCGCGGCGCGACCCTACAGGCCCCAGACACAACCCTGCGCCAAGAGATCGTGCGCCGGGCATCGGCAAAAATCTGGGTGATCGCGGTGAGCCTCGGCTTTGCAACGTTCTGTGGCGGGTTTCTGGCGCTTGCCTTCTGGGCTGCTCTGCGGACCGGTGAGGACCTGACCATGCCGCTGTCCAGTGTGCCCGGACTGATTGCCGGTGCCGGCCTTGTCTTTGCGCTGGCGATGGCCTTTGTAGGCTTCCGGGGGCTGCGGCAGGGCGACACAGTCGCGCTGGTTCTAGCGCCAGAGGGCGTGGCCTTGCCCGAACAGTCGGTTCCGACCCTGCCATGGCCCCACGTCATCGCGACCGACCGCACCTATGGGCGTGGCGCAAGCCTTCGGCTGTTCTTTGACGACCATGCGGCGCGAAAGGTTCGCCCCCACGCGATCCTGCGGTTTTATGCGCGTGTCGGAAACCTACATGCGCGCGATGCGCTTTCCATCGCGCGACCGGGACTGACATTGGAACTTGATCAATTGTTGGCGCTGATCCGCGCCTATGCTTCGGCCCACGGCGGGCCGCAGTCGACCTGAATCGAAAATAAGGAACGCCCGAGATGTCCGTCCTCGTCAACACACCCACCCGCGTCATCTGCCAGGGCTTCACCGGCAGCCAAGGCACCTTCCACGCCGAACAGGCCATTGCCTATGGCGCTAAAGACGTCAGCGGCGGGGCCGCGACGATCGTCAGTCAAGGCGGTGCGGGGATGATCCGGTCTGCACTTCTGGCCGTCCTGCTGGCCACGCCCGCCATGGCGCAAGACACCTCGATCCTTCGGTTTCAGCTGAGCGACCTTGAAAGCGAAGAAGACAATCAGGCTTTTGTCCCCTTGATCGCCGCCTGCCTTTTGGGGAATGGCGACGCAGAGGCGACGGCCACCTTGTTCACCGATGCTGGCTGGACACGGACCGATGACCCGGAAATGGGCATCGTATCGCTGGTGCCTGCCTGGGGCGATCCCTATGTGACGCTGTATGAGGGTGGCGCGATCTGCGATGTCACCTCGGAAAAGATGGGCCTGATGCAGGCAGACGGGTCCCTGATCCCATTCCTGACCGCTGCGCAGTACAAGATCGACCGAACCGATGTGCCGTCGGGCTGCATCGCCTATGACCTTGGCAATGGTGTCGTGGCGGAAATGTCGTCCTCCGGCAATGACCCGCAGTGCCGGTCAGACGACAACAGCAACATCCGTTTCACTTTCGCCAGCGCCAACTGATCGCGCCGGCACAGGAGCTTTCCCCATGTCCGTTCTCGTCAACAAATCCACCCGCGTGATCTGCCAGGGCTTCACCGGCAGCCAGGGCACGTTCCATTCCGAACAGGCGATCGCTTACGGCACGCAGATGGTCGGCGGCGTGACCCCCGGCAAGGGCGGGACCGAACACCTTGGCCTTCCCGTGTTCGACAGCGTGCATGACGCCGTCGCCAAGACCGGGGCCAACGCCACCGCGATCTACGTCCCGCCGCCCTTCGCGGCCGACAGCATCCTCGAAGCGATCGACGCCGAAATCCCGCTGATCGTCTGCATCACCGAAGGCATCCCGGTCCTCGACATGATGCGGGTCAAGCGCGCGCTTCTGAACTCGAAGTCCCGCCTCATCGGCCCGAACTGCCCCGGCGTCCTGACCCCAGGTGAGTGCAAGATTGGCATCATGCCGGGCTCGATCTTCTCCAAGGGCTCGGTCGGCGTCGTCTCCCGCTCCGGCACCCTGACCTATGAGGCTGTGAAACAGACCACCGACGTTGGCCTCGGCCAGTCCACCGCTGTCGGCATCGGCGGCGACCCGATCAAGGGGACAGAGCATATCGACGTCTTGGAGATGTTCCTCGCCGACCCCGAGACCCATTCGATCATCATGATCGGCGAGATTGGCGGGGCCGCCGAAGAAGACGCCGCCCAGTTCCTCGCCGACGAAAAGCCCGCCGATCGCGCGGCGCACGTGGGATACTTCCTCGTCGATCGGGGGCCGGCCGGTGCTGGAGCGCTTGGCGCTGGCGCTCGACCCCGGCCAGTTCGCCGGGGCAGGCTAGCCCCGGGATGACGTGTTGCGCGTCGCGGGCTCACCGCTTGATCTCCCACGTCGTGGTGATCTCGCCGGTGGCGGCATCGACGGCGTACACGTCGAGGCTCATGCCCGCTCGCTTGTTCTGGAGGTAAAACTCCGTCCCGTGCGAATTGAGCGTGAGAGCCGCTACAAGCAATTTTTTTGCGTCGGGAGTCCGTCCTATGAAATCGAAGCCGGTTACGTTGCGGAGGCCCTTCATGTCTCCCAGCAACTCCCGGGCGCTTGGCAGTTGGTATCAACGGAAATCGACGCGGAAGAATTCTTGGGTATAGGCAGAATCGCGGGCAGCCCGTGTCGGCCGCATGCGTGAAACTCACCTCAACCACTAATCGCTCCGCATTGGCCCAAAAGACATCGCGAAACTTAAGTGCGTTCGACGCGAAGCTGCAGGTCCGTGCCACCCACCTTCAGAATTCGCACACCGCCCGTGTCGCCTTGGGGCACGATCATCGCCAGGTGGCCGTGCCGGCGGGCCGATACCACCACCTGCGAGAGTTCGGGTTGTCCGCCGTAAACATCGGCGCCGGGCGCGGCCCAAACTGGCGCTGCGCCA
>JAAUPC010000269.1 GCA_012036325.1 Paracoccaceae bacterium | reverse complement strand
CCACCAGCATCGTCAGGGCTTCGCCGGTGGTCAGGGCCTGTTGCCAGCTGCGCTGCGCCAGAACCAGCCGCTGTGCTGTCCCGGGGGCGGCACCGGGGCTTGTCGAGAGGTTGGGACCCTCGGCCTGAACGGGGGTGGCGGTCAGGAACGTGGCAAGCAAGGCGGCAAGGCGGATCATTTCAGGGCTTTCCGGGGCTGAAGCGGACTTTGGCAAAGCCGGGCTTGCGGGACAAGTGAGGAATGCTTTCGGCCTGGACGAAATCCGGCTAGCACGGGGCAAACGGAGGTGACGAATGCGCGAGATTCTGGAGCGGCTTTTGGCGTTCGATACGGTCAGTTCCAGGCCGAACATGGCGCTGATGGTTTATGTCCGCGACCTGCTGGAAGGGGCGGGGATCGCCGTCACGCTGATCCCTGACGCTGGGGGCGGCAAGGCGAACCTTTACGCCAGTGTCGGGCCGGGGGACGGGGGGGTCATGCTCTCGGGCCATACCGATGTGGTGCCGGTGGACGGGCAGGCCTGGACCGTCCCGCCCTTCGCGCTGACCGAAGCTGAGGGCCGCCTCTACGGGCGAGGGGCGGCGGACATGAAGGGCTTTGTTGCCTGCGCGGTTGAGGCGATGCTGCTAGCCTCGGCGCGGCCCTTGAAGGTGCCGCTGCATCTGGCGTTGTCCTATGATGAGGAGATCGGCTGCATGGGGGTGCGCAGTCTGATTGACATGCAGGCGGCGGCCCCGATCCGGCCACGCATGTGCATCGTGGGGGAACCCACAGGGATGCAGGTCGCGACCGGGCACAAGGGGAAGGTCGCTTTGCGCGCCACCTGTACGGGGCGTGAGGGACATTCGGCGCTGGCCCCGCTGGCGCTGAACGCCCTGCATCTGGCGGGGGATTTCCTTGGTGCGGTGCGGGGCCTGCAGGCCGAGGTCGCAGCAACGGGGCTGCGGGATGGCGACTATGACGTGCCCTATACCACGCTGCATGTGGGCAAGATGTCAGGCGGGGTGCAGGTCAACATCGTGCCGAACCATGCCACGCTGGACTTTGAGATCCGGTCGCTGGCCGGAGAGGACGTAGCGGGCCTGATCTCGCGGCTGAAGGCCGCGGCGGAGGGGATCGTAGCCCCCCTGCGCGCCGACTTCCCGGAAGCCGCGATCAAGGTGGAGCGGCTCTGGGACTACCCCGGCCTTGGCACGCCTTCGGACGCGGGGGTGGTCAACTTCGTCAAGGGCCTGACCGGGGCGAACGGGACGATCAAGGTAGCCTTCGGGACGGAAGGCGGACTTTTCGACCAGCGCCTTGGCATCCCCACGGTGATCTGCGGGCCGGGGTCGATGGCCCAGGGGCACAAACCGGATGAGTTCGTCACGGTGGAGCAGCTTGAGAGGTGTCAAGCGATGCTGGGGGCACTGGTCGGGCGGCTGGAGGCGGGGTTCTGAAAGGGGTGTCCTGGGTGTAAGGGTTTCAAGCCTGTCAGATGGGGCGGAGGTGGTTGCGTGCGGCCTGGTCTTCCGGATCGTCCGTCAGGCGGGCGAGGAGGCGGTGGCGCGTGTCATCTGACGTGAGGGTCCGCATCGCGAGGAGAAGGGTCGCGGCGCGGACGGCGAAGGTGGTGAGGCCTTGGTCTTGGGGCGGTGATCTGCAGGGTTCTAAGGGTGACCCCCACCCAGGCCCTTCCCCATGAAGGGGGAGGGAGACGCTTGAGTGTTGGGTGGCGGAACGTCGGGGCGCGCCTCGACCTACGAGGGGCGATGCGTGGGGGCGGGCCCCAACCTACGGGTGGGGTACAATGAGGGCCGGGTCTGAACCCTTGGCCTACTGGGCGAGGGATTTCAGACGCTCCACCGCCTCAGCCGACAGGCGGTAATGGCCGGTCATGGGGTAGGTGAAGAGGATATCCTCCTCTGCCGTGCCGGCGCCGATGTTGTGCAGGATGAGGGGGGTGCCATCCTTGCCAAGGCGGTCGGAGACGATGCCGATATGGGCAAGGTTGCCGGGCAGGGTCCAGGTGACGATGTCGCCCGGAAGGTAGGGCGTGGGCGCGTCGGTCAGGGGGAGGCCAGCGCCGATGCGGGTCAGCAGGGTCTGCAGGTTCGGCACGCGGCGGTGGTCGATGTTGCGGTCGGTCGTGCTGAGGCCCCAGAGCGACGGGTAGGCCGAGAAATTCGCCTTCATGTCGCGGTTGACGGCAAGCTGCAGGTCGATCCCCAAGCCATCGCGCAGGGCGCGGATCACCACGTCAGTGCAGACGCCCCGGTCGCGGGGCAGGTCACCGCCCGGGAAGGCGAGTGAGATATAGGCGGGGTCATAGGTGACGGTGACCCCAACCTGGGAGCGGGCAGCCTCGGTCAGCCGCGAAGGCTCAACCCCGGCAAGTGCGGGCCCAGACAGCGCGGGCGTGGCGAGGAGGAGGAGGGCGAGAACGATTTGTCGCATGCATTGTATCATGCGCCTTGGCGGGCGGCGTGGCGAGGGGGGAATTCTGACGGCGGGGACGGGCTGGCACCTTTCCGCCGGGTTCTGTAAAGATCGCGTGATGGCGATCACCCTGACATCCCTGGCCGACCTTGCAGCCCTTGGTTTCGATGACATCATCGATGTGCGCGCGCTGCGGAGTTTGCCGAAGATCACCTGCCGGGGGCGATTTCGCTGCCCGTGCTGAGCGATGAGGAACGGGCCCGGGTCGGGACGATCTACAAGCAGGTGTCACCCTTTACGGCACGGAAACTAGGCGCGGCGCTGGTGGCGCGGAATGCGGCGGCGCATCTGGAAGGGGCGCTGGCGGACAAGCCCGGGGGCTGGCGGCCCTTGGTCTATTGCTGGCGGGGTGGGCAAAGGTCGGGGTCGTTCGCGCTGATCCTGGGGCAGATCGGCTGGCGGGTGGAAACGCTGGTGGGGGGCTACAAGACCTGGCGGGGGCTGGTCGTGCGCGAGGTTTATGACACGCCGGTCCGGCCGAAGGTGGTGGTGCTGGATGGCAATACCGGGTCGGCCAAGACCGATATCCTGAACCTTTTGCCGGGGTTCGGGGTGCAAGTGATTGATCTGGAAGGGCTGGCGCGACATCGGGGGTCCCTGTTCGGAAACATCGGGCCGCAGCCATCGCAAAAAGCGTTCGAAGGGGCCTTGGCACTGGCTTTGGCGGGGCTGGACCCGGCGCGCCCGGTGGTTGTGGAGGCGGAAAGCTCCAAGATCGGGAATTGCAGGCTGCCACCGGAGATCTGGAAGGCGATGGTCGCAGCGCCCCGGGTGGCGATTGCTGCACCCCATGCAGTGCGGGCCGAGTATCTGGCGCGGGCTTACGGGAACCTGACGGCGGATGCGGGCCGGCTGGCCGCGACAGTGGACCTGATGCGCCCGATGCAACCGGTTGAGGTGATCGAGGGCTGGCAGACGCTGGCCGGGGCGGGGGACTACGTCACGCTCGCCGATAGCCTGATGGAGCGGCACTACGACCCGCGCTACACCAAGCACCGAGCACGAATGGCGGTGCCGATGGTCGAGGTCACGGCGGATGACTTGTCGCCTGCAGCACTGCCGGGGGTTGCCGCGCGGGTGGCCGAAGCTGTGCGCGGGTTGGCAGGCGTTTAGCCGGAGTTTTTGAAAACTCCGGTCCGATGTCTTGGAAGACATCGGCGCTTGGCTGGCGTCACGGCAGGATGGTCAGGTGCGGCTGTCCATCCCCGACAGTGCCGATGATCGCGGCCTCGTGGCCTGCGGCCAGTAGTTGGGCCAGAAGGTCTGCTGCCCGCCCGGCCGGAACTGCTGCCAGAAGCCCGCCACAGGTCTGCGGATCGGTAAGAAGCTTGGTGCGCGGATCATCCGACGCGGTCATTCGCCAGTTGACCGCAGCAAGGTTCGCCGGTTGCAGGGATGAAGCCTGCCCCATCACCGCAAGCTCAATCACGCCCGGCATCAGGGGAATGGCGGAGAGGGTCAGGGTGGCGGCGGTCTCCAGCATCTCCAGCAAATGCCCGGCCAGGCCGAAGCCCGTCACGTCGGTCATCGCATGGGCATGGGGCGCAAGGATCGCGGCGGCGCTGCCTTGGGGGCGGGACATCTGGGCGATGCAGGCGGCCCAGATCTCTCCCATCAGCGCGCCCTTTGGCTCGGCCATCGCCATCTCGGCCGCAAGGATGGTTCCCGAGCCAAGGGGTTTCGTCAGGATCAGCGCGTCACCGGGCCTTGCGCCCCGCTTGGGGGTCGCGCGGGTTGCGGTGCCGGTGACTGTAAAGCCGATGGTCAATTCGGCCCCTTCGGTCGAATGGCCGCCGACGATATCGGCCCCGGCGGCGCGGAAAGTGGCGGCGGCCTCGTCCATCACCTCGGCAAGCATCCGGGTTTGCAAGGCAGGCCCAAGGCGCGGCAAGGTGACCTGCGCCAGGGCCACCTGCGGTGTGGCCCCCATGGCCCAGATGTCGCCAAGCGCATGGATGGCTGCAAGGCGGGCCATCAGGCGCGGATCGTTGGTGAAGGCGCGAAGATGGTCGGTCGTCAGGACCTGAACGCCGGTGGGCGTGGAGAGGATTGCAGCATCATCGCCGGGGCCGGACAAAACCTCAGCCCGCTGGGGCGCGGGCAGGGTAGCAAGGGCCGATGAGAGCACCCCTGGCCCCAGCTTCGCGCCGCAGCCGCCGCACAGCGGGCGCTGGGCAAGGAAGGGGGCAAGGCCTTCAGTGGCTTGCGTCGGGACCTGAGGTTCCGGCATCGCGGGGTAGGTGCCGAACTTGTCCATGAAGGCACGGTCGATCCGGTCCTTCAGCCGCCAAAGGCGCGGGCCGGTCAGGGTTACGCCCCACTTTTCCGCCACCGCTGCCTTTGCGCCGAGTGAGATCAGCTTGAGGTAATCCGCCTGCGGCTTGAAGCTTCGCAATGGCTGGCCCGACAGCGTGGCGCGCAAGTTGTGCAGAAGGACCGGGGCGCGCGGACGGCAAAGACCCCGGCCTTGGGGCGCGGGTCATGGGCCAACGTTGCGCAGTCGCCTGAGGCGAAGATCAGCGGGTCTGAGGTGCGCAAGCTGGCGTCGGTGGTCAGAAAGCCGTTCGTCTGGGCAAGGCCGGTCTCGGCCAACCAGTCTTGTGGCCGCGCGCCGGTCACGGTGAGGGTGAAGTCGGAGCCGATCTCCTCACCATCTGACAGGGTGACGCTGGCGGGGCCGACCGCGGTTGCCTTGGCACCAAGGCGCAAGGTGACGCCAAGGGAGTGGAACGCCCGCAGGACCGCCCGCCGTGCG
>JAAUPC010000268.1 GCA_012036325.1 Paracoccaceae bacterium | reverse complement strand
ATCCGCCGCCACCCGGCCCGTCCCTGCGACCGCGGCCAGAAAATCCGCCACCGCCTGCGCATAAAGATTGTGGGTCGGGGTAGGGGATGACCTCACGCCCCCGGGCGGTGACCAGCACCACCTCACCCACCGGCTGTTGCGTCATCACGCCAGCCGCGAAGATCGACCCTTCGGTGCCATGCACCTCAAGCCCTGACCCTGCGAAAGGGTGGGTAAAGCTTTCATGCGCCATGACCATCGCCCCCGAAGGCATGGTCCAGACCGACATCACGGAATCCTCCACCCCGCGCCCCAGGCCGCTGGCGGTCATCTCGGCCACGACCGACACAGGGTCCTCGCCCAGGATGAACCGCGCCACATCGGCGTCGTGCACGGTAATGTCGGGGATCACGCCGCCGCCCGCATCCGGGCTGTCGATCCGCCAGCCTTGCAGATGGCCGGGCAGGTGCACCGCATGGAACATCCGCAAGGACAGCACCCGCCCGATCCGCCCCTCCGCCACCAGCGCGCGCACGGCCCGGTGGCTACCCGAGCAGCGCAAGTGGTGGTTGGTGGCAAAGACCACGCCCTTGGCCTTGGCCGCCGTGACCATCGCATCCGCCTCGGCAACGGTCATGGAAAGGGGCTTTTCGCACAAGACATGCTTGCCTGCCGCAATCGCCGCCATGGCCTGCGCATGGTGCTTTTCGTTGGTGGATGAGATGTAGACTGCCCCAATGCCCGCATCCGCCAGAGCCGCGTCAAGACTGGTCTCAGCAGCAGCAATCCCATGCGCGTGGGCAAAGTCCTCGGCACGGCGGGTGGTGGCACTTTGCACGACCCCGACCACCTGACCCGCCCCCCGCAAGGCGCCAATCATGTGCTCCGCCGCAATCGTGCTTGCCCCCACCAGCGCCCAGCGCATGATTCCCCGCTTTTGGACCCTTCCAACATCGTTATGGAACGATCCAATTGCTGTCAAGCGCCCCAGTCGCGTCTTGCAAAGACCCGCAACCTTCCCTCGCCGCCGAAGCTATGCGATATCCGGCGCCATCATGGCCGCGCACCCTGCCCACCGCCCCTCCGTCGCCCCGATGATGGACTGGACGGATTTCATATAAAAATCAATGATTTGTCGAATGGTGTGTGCGCTTAATGTTCCCGTTTTGACCGCAGAATTTCGCGCTCTGGCATAGGCCAGAGTGGGTCCTTTGGATAACTGGACCAACTGGCATTTCCGGCCTCACTTAGCAACGAGAGACGCTCAGTTCAGCGCGATCGACAGACACTCGTAACGGCGCTGTTCATGTCACGATCCCGCATTGTCGCCTGCCACGCGTTTGCGTCGGCCTCCCTCTCGGAGGGAGAGCCGACCGGTGCCAATTTGAACGAAAGGAAAGTTTGCCGGCGTGCGTGAGGTTACTTCCGATAGAGGATCATGCCGGCATGATGCAGCACATCGGGTTCCACGAAGTCACCATGGCGGTAAAGCCGGTGTCGTCCCAGTACTCGATATGCGTACCGGTAATCTCATAGCGGCCTTCATAGGCGCGCTCGCGGGTGCCGCGGGCCTCGACGTAGCGGCCGTTCGGCAGCAGTTCGTGCCGAATGCGGTTGTCCGCGGTAACCCACATCCCGACGTAGGGGTGAGGGGTTTCGCTCCGGGCAAACTCGGCGCCGATGGCCAGAAGGGCGGCGGTGAGCACGACTGATTTCTCCATGGTGGACCTCAATTTGCGGCTGCGGTGGGACGGATGGTGATCTCGGTGGTGTCGACGCTTGCGGGGGCATCGATCAACTGGCGCACGGCGCGGGCGATGTCGGCGGGCTTCAGCGCGATGGCGCGGTAGTCGCCCATCATCTGCCGCGTGTCCTCGTGGGTGATGCTGGAGGCAAGTTCGCTCTCCACCACGCCGGGGTTGACGCAGGTTACGCGGATTGCGCTGCTTTCCTGACGAAGCGCGTCCGATATCGCGCGAACCGCGAACTTGGTGCCGCAGTAAACGGCCGCCGTCGGCACCGCATGGAGTGCGCCGATCGAGCCGATGTTGATGATCTGGCCCTCGCCCTGCCGTTCCATGACCGGCAGGACGGCGCCGATCCCCCACAGGACGCCCTTGATGTTTACATCCACCATCCGATCCCATTCGTCGAACTTGAGGGCGGACATCGGTGACAGCGGCATGACGCCCGCGTTGTTCACAAGCACGTCGATGCGGCCCCACAAGCTGACCGCAGTCTGCGCAAACTCCAGCATGGAGTTGAGGTCGGTGACATCTAGCGACCACGTCGCGACCTCGGCGCCATTGCTGCGCAAGTCCCCTGCGATAGCATCCAGCCGATCCGTGCGCCGTGCGCCCATCAAGACCTTCGCGCCCCGGGCAGCAAGCTCGCGGGCGATGCCTTCACCGATGCCGCTGGAGGCGCCGGTGATCAGAATGACCTTGTCCATGGTTTTCTCCTGTTGGACCTGATTGCACGGAGCAAGATGGACGCGGGCCGCCGTAAACGGTATTGCGCAAGTGTTGGACTGGGTGGTTAGCATTGCGCGACAATGGAGGTGCCGGATGGACTTGAACTTGCTACCGCTTCTGCTCGCTGTGGCAGAAGAGCGGAACTTCCGCGCCGCCGCGGACCGGCTGGGCGTCACGCGATCCGCCGTCAGCCAGGGCATCCGGCGGCTTGAGGATGCGGTGGGCTTGCAGCTGGTGATGCGTACGACCGCGCGGTCCGACTGACGGAAGCCGGGGAGCGTCTGGTCGACAGCCTGCGCGCGCCACTTGGGGCGGTTCAGGACGCACTGGAAGTGAACACGGATGCGCCCAGTGGCAGGCTGCGGCTAGCCGTCACCTCCATCGCAGAAGACTTCCTGTCGGGGCCCTTGCTGGCGCGCTTTGCGGAAGCGCACCCAAAGGTGACGGTTGACGTGACGGTGACGGACGACGAACTGGATATTGTCGAGCATGGCTACGATGCGGGTGTCCGCCTTGGCGAGGTGATCGAAGAGGACATGATCGCCGTGCCCGTCAGTGGTCCGCAAACAGAAGTGGCGGCGGCTTCACCCGGCTACATCGCGCAACATGGGGCACCGAAGCATCCGAAAGATCTTCTGGAGCATCGCTGCATTGGGTGGCGGCCCGGTCCCGACAGGGCCCCGTGGCGATGGGAGTTCGAAGAGGACGGCAAGCCCTTCGACGTCATGGTCGATCCGCAAGTGACGACCAACGACCTGCGCCTGATGCTGCGTGTCGCTGTGGCAGGCGGCGGGATCACCTTTGCGACGCGGGACTGCATGCGGGATCATTTTGCCAGTGGCGCGCTTGTGCCGCTGCTGGGGGACTATCTGCCGCCGTTTGCCGGCTTCTATCTTTACTTTGCGCAGCGCAAGCACATGGCACCCAAGCTGCGGGCTCTGGTCGACCACGTGCGCCAGTGGCGCGTCGCGGGCTGATCAACACGCTGCCCATCCGATGCGGGGCACATCGGTCTACAAACAGGTGTGGTTTCTGCGGATGGCCGCGCCGGCTCTGGCGCGGCCACCAGCGTTTCACCGGCTCGTCAAGACCTGAATGACAGCTTCAGACAGCTCGATCACCGCGGCGTTGCGTGTGTCGAAGTCGGCATCTGCATCCGACAGGAAGATCGCGATGAAATAGGGCTCCCGATCCGGCGGGGTGACCATCGCCACGATGTTGCGGTTGAAGTCGCCGCTGCCCGATCTGTCCGCGACATGCCAGCCTTCCGGAGTGCTCGCCCGGATCAGGGCGCCAGTGACGCCGCCACCGCTCATCCAGTTGACCAGTTGGGCGCGGGACTGCGGTGTCAGGGCGTCGCCCGTCAGCAGCGTCTCCATGGTTGAGACCATCGCGGCGGGCGTGGTCGTATCGCGCGGGTCGTCGGGGGCGAAGGTGTTCACCTCGGGTTCGCGGCGGTCCAGCCGGCTGACCGGATCGCCGATCTCGCGCAGGAAGGCGGTCACGCCTTCTGGCCCGCCGATCCGGTCGATGAGCAGGTTCGTGGCGGTGTTGTCGCTCATGTCGAGCGCTGCATGACACAGCTCGCCCAGGCTCATCGTGTTACCGACCATCGTTTCGGTGACAGGCGCATAGTCGAGGAGATCTGTCGTCTGGATCGCAATCCGTTCGTCGAGGTCGATGTTGCCTGCGTCGACACGATTCAGGACCGCGCCGCAGAGCAGGGTCTTGAACGTGCTGTTCATCAGGAACCGATCGTCCGCGCGGTGGCTGACGGACCAGTCCGAAGCACTGTCGCGGATCAGCAGCCCGACGCGGGCGTCGAGGTCCTGTTCGATGCGGTTGATGGTGGCGGCGAGGCGCTGCTCTGGACTTTGGGCAAAGGCAGGGATGCCAGCCAGCAGGCCGAAGGAAAGCCAAGCAGCCACTAGAGGCCGCTTCATGGCGTGAGTCAACATGGGGTCATCCTTGTCGGTATCGATGGCGAACTGCCCAGTTCCGTCGCCTGCTTGTGGCGAGGGATGACGAGCGGCCATCAAGAGTTGGAACGTACGAGACATCAGTTGATGTCACGCGGCACCCCTTAACTCGCAGCTTTACGGCCCTCAAACGACAAAGTATCACCCTCGACATTAGCTGGAGTAATGCCTATGGATCGGCCAGACCTACCTTTGAACGGGCTCCGCGTGTTCGAGGCCGCCTACAGGCAAGGCAGTTTCACGCGCGCTGCCATAGAGTTGCGTGTCACCCAAGCAGCGGTCAGCCATCAGGTGGCACGGCTAGAGGATCGGCTTGGCGTCGCGCTCTTCGTGCGCGCGTCCGGCGGTTTGGTGCCGACCGATGAGGGGAAAGCACTCTACCCCGTCCTGGAACATGGGTTCGACGCGATGGCGCGGACGCTGGACCGGATCACGGGACATCGCCACATTGAGACGTTGAAGATCGGCGTGGTCACGACCTTTGCCGTCGGCTGGCTCATGCCGCGGTTCCCTGAGTTTTGTCGGACCCACCCGTCAATCGACCTCCGCATCTCGACAAACAACAACCGCGTCGAAATCCTGCGCGAGGGGCTCGATATGGCGATCCGCTATGGCGCCGGCGCCTGGACTGGGCTTGAGGCGGAACTGCTGCTCGAGGCTCCTCTCGCGCCATTTGACCTGCCACTGTTCTTTCATCCAACTACGACCGGAGCCCGGTGGTCAATTACGCCGTTTGGCGCGGGTTGAGCAATCGCCCGGCGCGCGGAACTCTTATCGCGTGCAGCGGGACGGGCGATTGCG
>JAAUPC010000267.1 GCA_012036325.1 Paracoccaceae bacterium | reverse complement strand
GTCTGGGTCGAAGGCCACCGCGTCGGCTGATTGAAGGCCCCGCAGCGCTGCGCTACACCCTTGCCAAACGGGGGGCGGCACATGCAGGGCTTTCAGGCGGAACCAAAGCACGAGGCCTATGATGTCGTCATCATCGGCGGGGCGATCATGGGGTCCTGCACCGCCTGGTGGCTGACCCGCATGGACCCAAGCCTGCGGGTGCTGGTGCTGGAGCGTGACCCGACCTATGCCCAGGCCGGGACCACGCACACCAACTCCTGCATCCGCCAGCAGTTTTCCACTGAACTCAACATCCGCATCTCGCAATTCGGGGCGGAGTTTGTGCAAAACCTGCCCGCCCAGATGGGCCATGACCCCCGTGTCCCTGACCTACGCATCCAGAACTTCGGCTACATGTATCTGGCCGACACGCCCGAATTCGCCGCGACCTTGCGCGCCAACCAGCGCGTGCAAACCGCCCTAGGCGCCGAAACCCGCCTGCTGACACCCGATCAGATCAAGGCCGAATTCCCTTTCTACAGGGTCGATGACCTGACCCTCGGGTCGATCAATACCAAGGACGAAGGCTATTTCGACGGCTCCACCGTCTTTGACTGGTTCCGCCGCCATGCGCGAGAGGCGGGGGTGGAGTATGTGGCGGACGAAGTCACCGCCATGACCGTTGCCGTCGACAGGGTCACCCATGTCACCCTGCGCTCGGGCCGCCGCATCGCCTGCGGCACCGTCGTCAACGCCTCCGGGCCCCGGGGTGCACGCACCGCCGCCATGGCCGGGATCGACCTGCCGATTGAGCCGCGCAAACGCCTGACCTGGATCATCCAGGCCGCCCAGCCACTGGACCGGCCCTTGCCCCTGACCATCGACCCCACGGGCGTCCACATGCGCGAGGTGGGCGGCGGCACCTACATGATCGGCGGCCACGCCGACCATGACCCCGCGGTGGACTTTGACAATTTCGCGATGGACCCCGCAATCTGGGAAGACAAGATCTGGCCCGCCATCGCCACCCGGATCCCCGCGTTTGAGGCGGTGAAGGTCATCAGCGAATGGGTCGGGCATTACGACTACAACACGCTGGACCAAAACGCCGTGACCGGCCCGCACCCGAGGGTCAGCAACTTCCTGTTCCTGAACGGCTTTTCTGGCCACGGCCTGCAGCAATCCCCTGCCATGGGGCGCGGCACGGCGGAATGGATCCTGCATGGCCGCTATCAGACGCTGGACCTAGCGCCTTTCCATTATGACCGCATCGCCAAAGGTGCCGCCGTGGTTGAAAGCGCGATCATCTGACCCGCATACCCGCAATTTTTCGCAGAAAAATTGTGCTTCGTTCGACAATTTTTCTGCGAAAAATTGGGCGCGGTGCCGCCCTGCAGCGGTCAAAGCACTCGGACAGGGACATCGTCTGTTCCTCGCAAGCTGGCAACCTTGCCCTAAGCAAACGCCCAGGCCTGTCAATCCGGCCCCCGCGCGGCACAGAAAGACTCTTGCTCTGCGCGTCTTTACCAAAAGGGAAATCTTCTGTGTGGCAGGCGGATCAAGCCATTGATTTTCCTTTCTTGGATTCACTGTCCCCACCCGGGACACTCCCCGTTGCTTCACACCCGATCCCCGACTACCCTCACGCCGAAAATCAGGGAGGACACCATGACCGACAGACCGATGGGCTTTGACACCCTTGCCATCCACGCCGCCACCGCGCCCGACCCCGCCACCGGGCGCGGCAGGTGCCGATCTACCAGACCACCGCCTACGTCTTCCGCGACGCCGACCACGCGGCCAAACTCTTCAACCTGCAAGAGGTGGGCTACATCTATTCCCGCTTGACCAATCCCACCGTTTCGGCCCTCGCGAACCGGGTCGTGGCGCTGGAAGGCGGCGCTGGCGGCATCGCCTGCTCGTCCGGTCACGCGGCGCAGATCATGGCGCTTTTCCCGATCATGGCCCCCGGCCGCAACATCGTCGCCTCGACCAAGCTTTACGGGGGCACGATCCAGCAGTTTTCCAACACGATCCGCAAGTTTGGCTGGTCGGCCAAGTTCGTCGATTTCGATGACCCGAAGGAAATCGAGAAAGCCATCGACGCCGACACCCGCGCGATCTTCTGCGAAACGATCTGCAACCCCGGTGGTGCCCTGTCCGACCTGCCCGCCATCGCCCGCGTGGCCGATATGGCTGGTCTGCCGCTGATCGTCGACAACACCACCGCCAGCCCCTACCTCTGCCGTCCGATCGAACATGGCGCGACATTGGTCGTCCATTCCGCCACCAAATACCTGACCGGCAACGGCACGGTGACCGGTGGCATCATGGTCGACTCGGGAAAGTTCAACTGGTCAGCCTCGGACAAGTTCCCCTCGCTGTCCCAGCCTGAGCCTGCCTACCACGGCCTCGTCTTCCACCCGACCCTTGGCAACATGGCCTTCACCTTCCACTCCATCGCCATCGGGTTGCGGGATCTTGGCATGACGATGAACCCGCAAGGTGCGCACTACACGCTGATGGGGATCGAAACCCTTGGCCTGCGGATGCAGCGCCATGTGGAAAACGCCCAAGTGGTCGCGGAATGGCTGGAGCAGGACCCGCGCGTCGGCAAGGTGACCTATCCGGGCCTCAAATCCTCGCCCTACTACCACCTTGCCCAGAAGGTCACGCCCAAGGGGCCCGGTGCGCTGTTCACCTTCAGCGTCAAGGGCGGGTATGAGGCTTGCGTCAAGCTGATCGACAACCTCAAGCTTTTCAGCCACGTCGCCAACCTTGGCGACACTCGGTCGCTGGTGATCCACTCGGCCTCGACCACCCACCGCCAACTGTCGGAAGAGGCGCAAATCAAGGCCGGGGCAGCACCCGATGTGGTGCGCATCTCGATTGGGATCGAGAATGTCGAGGATATCATCGCCGATCTCGATCAGGCGCTGGCCAAGGCCACGGCCTGAGCGCTGCCAAAGGGCTGACCCCGGGGCGATCAGCCCTGGGGGGCTTCGGGTGCGGGGTCAAGCGACGGGGCCGGAAGCATGCCCTCGGGCAAGGGTTCCAGCCAGCCGACCCGGCCCTGACCAAAGGCCGGGGCATCGGCGGCCCAGTCCAGTGACAGCGACAGGATGCGGCAGGCCTGCCGGTCGTCCGCAGCGCTGCAGGCCTGCACGACTGTGGTCACCAGGGCAGCAAGCGCATCGGTCACTGACGCTGCGTCCAACGGATTGGCAACCTCCTCCGGTGCGGCATCATCTTCCGCCGTCTCGGCTGCCTCTTCCGGGGCCGGGATCGTCACCGCCGCCGGGTCATCACCAACGGCAAGGATTTCGGACAGAAAGACATGTGCGCCCAGATCGGGCAGCGGGTCAGCTTCGGGCTTCAGACGGAAGGCAAGCTCAATCCGAAAGCGCGCCGTGCCGCGGACCGGGTCAACGCTGTCCGGCACCACGCGGGCGCTGTGGACGGCGCAATCCTGCGCGACACTGGCCAGCAGCACCGGGCACAGGCCCTCGGCCATGCGGGGTGCGCGGATATCGGCGAAGCCTGCAGATAGGGTTGGGCGGGCAGGGTCTGGCCTTCATTTAGAAGGGCGGTAAGGGGGGCGGTGTGGGTCACCGTCACGCTGCGCCCCGGCACCAGCCGGTCCTGTGCCAGATAGGCCCGCACATCGTCGCGCGGGATCAGCCCACCGGTTGGCGAAACCAGCCACCCGCCTTGCGCAAGAGCTGCATCCGACGGTTGCACAAAGGCATCCTGCGTTGCCGGGGCCGCGGGAAGGCTGGCCCAATACTGCCAGCCTGCCGCGCCAAAGCCCAGGACCATCAGCGCAAGGCCGGTTCCGATCAGTAGGCGGAGCATCAGAAATCCACCCCTTGGGACAGTGTGGCCAGGTTGCCCAAAGCAAACTCGGTCGCGATGGAGCGGACCCGGGCGCTAAAGTCCTGACCGGCGGCGACCTGGCCCTTGATCTCGAAGAACTGGTCTTGCGTGGAGCGGATCCTGGCCCCGGCGATCGGGTCATAGGCGGCCTTCGGCACGGCCCCGGTCGGAACCGGGCCAATCACCGACAGGGTTCCGACGTCAAATCCGATGCGGCTTTCCCCGGCCATCACGCCGAAACTGTCGCGGAACCAGACATCATAGGCATTCGCCGCGTCGCGCAGCGCGGCAAGCTCGGCCTCGGCGTCCGGCCGCGACAGGGCAGGGTCCCGCAGTGACCCTTGGGCGATCTGCACCAGCCGATGGCCTGGGTTCAGGTCATGGGCGGGCTGGATGCCGCAGCTGGCCAGACCCTCGTTCAGGATCACCTCGACCGGAATGACGGGGTCAAGATTGGCGATCCCGGCCTGATCGCCGCCCAGAAGGATCACCCGTTCGATCCGCGCGCCGGGGGCCAGATGCAGGTTCCACATCCGGTTACCGGCGCCGGTCTCAAGCACCAGATAGACCGGAGCCTCGGTTTCCGTGACGGCGATGTCATAGGCTTCGTAGGGCGGACCGCCGGCGTCATAGGTCATGTCGGGGCCAAGGCGGCGGTAGCGGTCAACGAAGGTCTGCACCGCGGCGGCAAGGTGGCTGTCGTTGTAGGTGGACAGCGCCAGCGCCAGACCGCTGGTCCCTGCGCTGGCATGGCCGACCACCGTCCCGGGTTGCGGCGGGGTCGGCATGCAGCCAAGAATCGGCCGGATCGTGGTGATTTCCGCCGGAATATCGGCTGAAATGCGGGTGGTATAGCCGGTGACGACCGCATCGATGAAGACCGGGCGGTTTCCGTTTTCAGCGGCGATCTCACCGGTGGCCAAAAGCCCCTCGGGCGAATCGATCAGGAAATCGGCCGGCGTGGCATCCGCGTCCCGCAGGCCGGACGCGCCAAGGCCCGTCAGCGCAGAAATGGCAACCGGCGGCAGAAATCCTTCAACCATTTGGGGCCGCAGCACCACCAGCGCACCCGCTGCCAGCACGGTGGCGCCAACCACCACCAAACCGATCGCACCGCGCATTATTGCCTACTGCCCCTTGCCCAACCTTGTCCCGTTTACATCATCTTCCACAACTTGGGCAAAATATGGCCGAAACGGCGGAACACTTGCGCTTTCCGCCGTTTGCCAGCGGGTTATTCGACGATCTGGTACAGGATCGTCACGTTGGCCGACAGGCCAAGCTCCCCCCCAGCCACCGGCACCGGCGCAGCCGAGGCTTCGGCACGGAACATCGGCACCGGGTCGGTCGGGGTGCTGCCTTCGCTGATCGACAGCACCCGCCCCAACTTGACCCCGGCGGCGGCGGCCAAAAGCTCGGCTCGGGCG
>JAAUPC010000266.1 GCA_012036325.1 Paracoccaceae bacterium | reverse complement strand
GCATCCCGACCCGATGGCAAAGCCTGCCTACACCTGGACGCCGACCTATGAGGAGACGGCGACGGATGACCATCCCGACCGCATCGACTTTGTGCTGGTGCGGGGCGCGGTCGTGACGGTGACGGATGCGGCGATTGTCGGTGAAGACGGGCCGCGAAGCGATATCGTGGTGATGCCCTGGCCGTCAGACCACCGGGCGGTGGTGGCCGAGATCAGCTTTTAGCCGCTCCTTTCCGAGCCGCTGCGCACCGGAATTTTCAAAAATTCCGGACCGGAGCCTTTGAAGGCTCCGGCACGATTTCTTTGAAGAAATCGGTTTTTTAGACTCGCGTGACGACACATTCCGGCAGCAGGCGCTGCACGTCTTCGGGGCGGCACAGCTGGGTCGCGTCGGACATCACAGCGGCGGAAGCGGCGGCGGAGCCCAGGGCAAGGGCCTCATCATTCGACTGGCCGCGCGACAGGGCCAGGACGAAAGCCGCAACGAAGCTGTCACCGGCACCAACGGTGGACTTGACCTTGACCTTGGCGGCCTTGGCGAAGATGCGGTGCTGCGCGTCGGCCAGCACATTGCCTTCGGCGCCGCGCGCGATGATGACCATGCGGGCGACCCCGGCATGGACAAGGGACTGGGCGAAGGCGGCGGTGTCTTCCAGCGCGGGCAGGGGGCGACCGGCCAGCGCCTCACCTTCTTCGCCATCCATCCGCAGGACTTCCAGGCCCGGGATCGGGTGGCGGACGGCTTCGGTCAGGGTGGAGCCGGAAGTGTCAAGGACGACGCGGCTTTCTGGCATCGAGGCGGCGAGTTGCGCCGGGAAATCGACCGGGACGCCGGGGGGCTGGCTGCCCGAGATCACGGACAGCCCGCCGGGCCGTGCGGTGGCGCGCAAAAGGGTGAAGACGCGGGCCCGCTCCGCCTCGCCCCAGACGGGGCCGGGGAGCATGAAGCGGAACTGCTTGCCCGTGGTGCTTTCGTTCACGGTCAGGGATTGGCGCGTCTCACCCGGGCCGAGGATGGAGAGGAAGGTCACCCCTTCGCCCCGGATCAGGCCAGCCAGACGGTCACCGGTCAGCCCGCCGAGTGGCGACAAGGGCGAGGCTGTCGCCGCCCAGCGCCTTGATCGCGCGGCTGACGTTGAGGCCGCCGCCGCCGGGGTCAAGCTGCGGCTCAGAGCAGCGGAGTTTGTGGCCGGGGATCATCTCATGCACCTCGGTCGCCATGTCGAGGGCGGGGTTCAGGGTGAGGGTGAGGATGGGGCTTTGGGTCATGCGGCACCTTTGGCTGTTACCGCTATCATACGCCCTTGCGCCAGAAATGGAACTGCCCCCGACGGGGGTGCCGGGGGCAGGAGGAGGCCAAAAATCTTGAGGAAGATTTTTGACAAATTCCTTACTCAAGGAATTTGGGGGTCCGCCGTTCGATGTCGGGGATCAGCCGTTCAGGAGCATCTGGTAGCTGGCGGGCACATAGCGGAAGCCTTCTCCTGCCGCCTGGACATAGCCGAGGCCCGGGAAGGGCATGTGGTAGCCGATAAAGGGAATGCGGTCGGCGGCGATCATGCCGAAGACCTGCTTGCGGGTCGCGGCAGCGGCGGCCTTGTCGGCGTCAAAGCGCACTTCCCAATCGGGGCGCTGCAGGGACCAGACATAGTGGTTGGCGGTGTCGGCGGTGATTGCCAGGCGCTGGCCGTTCGATTCCACCATGTAGATCATGTGGCCGGGAGTATGGCCTGCCGCCGCCATCGCGGTGATGCCGGAGACCGGGCTGCCACCATCATCGAGGAAGGTGATCTTGTCGTTCAAGGGCTTCACGTTCTTGTCGAAGCCTTCATTCCCGGCGGTGGACCAGTTGTTATGCTCGACACTGCCGGTCACGTAGCGGGCGTTGGCAAAGGTCGGCGTCACGCCATCGGCGCCCATCAGACCGCCGATATGGTCGCCGTGCATATGGGTCAGGACCACGACATCAACCATGTCCGGCGTCATTCCGGCGGCAGTCAGGGCGGCAAGGGTGCCTTCGGCGGCAAGGCCGGTGTCGAAGAGGACGATCTCGGCCCCGGTGTTGACCACGGTCGGGGTGAAGAAGTTCTGGGTCATGTCGGCGGGGATGAAATTCGCGGCGGAGAGGGCGGCGAAGTCTTCGGGCGTCGCGTTGGTGCCGAAGGTTTCCTGGGGCTTGTCACCTGCGCGGGTGCCGGCAAGAAGCGTCGTCACCTCAAACCCGCCCAGCTTGAAGCGGTTCCAGGGGGCAAAGCCCGAGCCGAGCATGGCTTCCTGCGCCATGGCCGGGCGGGGCAGAAGGGTGGCGGCGAAGGGCAGGGCGATGCCTGCGGCAATGGTCTGACGGCGGGTAAGGGTGGTCATGACGGCCTCCGTGTCGAATTTGGGGTGCAACCTTTCGGCCTCGTGCGGCGCAAGATAAGGCCCGGCGCGGTGCTGTCCGGTCACGGCTGCGTCAGCGCCCGTGCAGTGGCGCACAAGGGCTGTGCAGCGGCTATTCCCACCAGGGGTCAATGCGGGCGATGTCATCATCGGACCAGCCGAAGTGATGCGCCAGTTCATGGACGACGACATGCGTCACCAGTTCGGCCAGCGAGACATTGCCCCGGTCCACCCATTCATCAAGGATCGGCCGCCGGAACAGCCAGATCACATCCGGGCGGGTCATCTGTTCGGCGGTCGATTTTTCGGTCAGCGGGATGCCTTCGTAAAGGCCGGTGAGGTCAAAAGGATCATTCAGGCCAAGCTCTTCCACCACCTCGTCATCGGGGAAATCCTCGACCCTGAGGCGGATATGGGTGGCCGGTTCGCGAAATGGCGCGGGGAGGGTGGAGATCGCCTCATGCGCAAGCTGTTCGATGAGGGCGAGGGAAGGGGCGATGCTGCTGGGGGCCGGGTATGTCATGCGAGGAAGATAGGGGGCGAGTGGGGCAAGCGGAAGGGCGCGCGGGGCGGCGTGATATGCTAATCTGCGCCAGGATGCGGACGGGCTGACGTGACGGAGGGTTTCGATGGCCACAGAAGCAAAGGCGTCAGGCGCGAAGACGGCAACAAAGACGGCGGGGGCAAAGACGGTGAGTGCCCCCTTTGATCGGGCAGGGTTTCTGGCCGCTATCGCAGATCCGGTGCGGCGCGAGGAAGCGGACCGGCTGTTGACGATCTTTGCCGAGGTCACGGGCTACCTGCCCCGGCAGTGGGGCGGGTCGATGGTGGGGTTCGGGCGCTATGCTTACCGCTATGAGAGCGGGCATGCGGGCGAAAGCCTGGCCACCGGCTTTGCGCCGCGGAAGGCGGAGCTGTCGGTCTATATCCTGCCTGGATATGCCGATTTCGCGGATATCCTCGCCCGGCTTGGGCCGCATCGGACCGGGCAGTCGTGCCTTTATCTCAAGCGGCTGGACCGGGTGGATGAGGGCGCGCTGCGTGATCTGATCCGCGCCGGGTTGGACAATCTGGCGACGCGGTGGGAGGTGCTGCCGGAGTGACACCTGCCCTTTGGGCTGACTGGGGCCAAGTTGATCCCGGCGGCATGACCTGAAACGGGGGGCCTTCGGGCGGGGCATCGAGCCCCGCCCGAAGGCGCTGCCGGGCACCTGTTCTTCCGCCGGGGGAAACTGGACAAACGCGGGGCCATGTGACAGGGAGAGGCCTGCCAAGGAGCCTGCGCCATGACCGTGACCACCCGTTTCGCCCCCTCGCCCACCGGCTGGATCCATGTGGGCAACCTGCGCACGGCGCTGATGAACTACCTGATCGCGCGCCAGAACCGCGGGACCTTCATCCTGCGGCTGGACGACACCGATCAGGAGCGGTCCAAGCAGGAGTATATCGACGGGCTGAAGGCGGATCTGGACTGGCTCGGCATCCGCTATGACCGGATCGAGCAGCAGTCAAAGCGCATGGCGCGCTATGCCGAGGCGGCGGAAAGCCTCAAGGCGGCGGGGCGGTTCTATGAGTGTTTCGAGAGCCCGGTCGAGCTGGACCTGAAGCGGAAAAAGCAGCTGAACATGGGGAAGCCGCCGGTCTATGACCGCGCGGCGCTGGCGCTGACCGAAGCGCAGAAGCAGGCCTACCGGGATGAGGGGCGGCAGGGCTATTGGCGCTTCAAGCTGGATCAGGAGCGGATCGAGTGGACGGACGGGATCATCGGGCCGATCTCGATCGATGCGGCGTCGGTCAGTGACCCGGTTCTGATCAAGGCGGATGGGCAGGTGCTTTATACCTTCGCGTCCTCGGTCGATGACGTGGATATGGGCGTGACCCATATCGTGCGGGGTGCGGACCATGTGACGAACACCGCGACGCAGATCCAGATCATGAAGGCTTTGGGCGGGACGCCCCCGACCTTTGCGCACCACAGCCTTCTGACCGGGCCGCAGGGCGAGGAATTGTCGAAGCGGCTGGGCGTTCTGTCCCTGCGCGACCTGCGGGCGCGAGGGGTGGAGGCGATGGCGCTTTTGTCCCTGATGGCGCGGCTGGGGTCGTCCAAGCCGGTGGAGCTGGCCGGGTCGATGGACGATCTGGTGGCGGGGTTCGACGTGGGGTCTTTCGGGGCTGCACCGACAAAGTTCGATGCGGAGGATCTGTTCCCGCTGACGCGGCACCATGTGCAGGGCCTGCCCTTTGCGGCGGTGAAGGACCGGATTGCCGCACTGGGTGTGCCGGATGACATGGCCGAAGCCTTCTGGGCCGTGGCCAAGGGCAACATAACCATCCTCGATGATCTTGGGGAATGGTGGACCCTCTTCCGCGATGGAGCGGAGCCGGTGGTCGATGAGGCGGACCGGGAGTTTGTGCGGCAGGCCTTGGCGCTGTTGCCGCCGCAGCCCTGGACAACGGCGACCTGGGGCGAATGGACGGCGGCGGTGAAGGAGGCGACGGGCCGGAAGGGCAAGGACCTGTTCCGCCCCTTGCGCCGGGCGCTGACGGGGCGGGATGCGGGGCCGGAGATGACGGATGTGATGCCGCTGTTGCGCAAGGTACCGACGGTCTGATTGCTGGGCTGGCGCCGGAGGCTGTCTGCCCCGGACCCCGAGGATATTTGTGCAAATGTGAAAGGGCTTGGGCATGGCCGGGCCGCAGGCAAAATTCGTCGAAGGGAACCTCTTCCGGCATGTGTCGGTGATGGCGCTGACCTCATCGGTCGGGCTGATGGCGGTGTTCGTCGTTGACCTGATCAACATGCTTTATATCGCGATGCTGGGGCAGGCAGAGCTGGCGGCGGCGATTGGCTATGCCGGGGCGATTTTGTTCTTCACCACGAGTTTCGGGATCGGCATGTCGATTGCCGTGGGCGCGCTGGTGGCGCGGGCGCTTGGGGCGCGGGA